>NZ_JBYCLG010000386.1:0-5714 GCF_057473785.1 Mycobacterium sp. TH-M103 | reverse complement strand
GGAATTAACACCTATCCGTAACTGAGACGACTACCACGTGTCGAAGCTGTGCAGGTTACAGAATTCGGTAATTGGATATGCGCAGCAGTGACTTTTGGCCTACGGCGATCTTCGATTCGGGCCTGACCATTGGACTTGAATTTAGTCGGTTTCGGGTGGCCGGCATCGGTCTGAATAGTTCTGCCGCAGTGAGCCTTTGAGGCGCGGTAGGTGCTGCTTGAGGAGGCTGGGCAATGTCTTTTATGTCGGTGGCGCCGGATGCGGTGGCGACGGCGGCGTCGGATTTGACGCGGGTCGGGTCGGCGCTGAGCGCGGCGGGTGCGGCGGTGGCGGCGCCGACGACGGGGATCCCGGCTGCGGCTGAGGACGAGGTGTCGGCGGCGATTGTGACGTTGTTCTCCGGGCATGGCCAGACTTATCAGGCGTTCAGTGCGCAGGCCTATGTCAGCGCGGAGACGGCCAATCTTTCGCCGCTTGCTCGCGGCCCGTCGGGGCGCCCTTGACCCACTATTCGAACTTGTGTTCGAATAGTGGCGTGCGCTGGTCCGGTCAGGCCGTCGCGGTCAACGGGGCGCCCGTCGACGACGGGGCGCTGCCCGGGCTGCAGCGGATCGGACTGCTACGCAGCGTGCGGCACCCGCAGTTCGAGGGCATCACGTTCCACGAGGTGCTGTGCAAGTCGGCGCTGAACAAGGTTCCCGGCGCGGCGACGCTGCCGTTCCGCTACACCGTCAACGGCTACCGCGGCTGCTCGCACGCCTGCAGGTATTGCTTCGCCCGTCCCACCCACGAATACCTCGACTTCGATCCCGGCGCCGACTTCGACACCCAGGTGGTGGTCAAGACCAACGTCGCCGAGGTGCTGCGCCGCGAGCTGCGCCGGCCGTCGTGGCGGCGCGAGACGGTGGCGCTGGGCACCAACACCGACCCCTATCAGCGGGCCGAGGGCCGCTACGCGCTCATGCCGGGCATCATCGCGGCGCTCGCCGGGTCGGGCACGCCGCTGTCGATCCTGACCAAGGGCACGCTGCTGCGCCGCGACCTGCCGCTGCTCGCCGCGGCGGCCGCCCAGGTGCCGGTGTCCGTCGCGGTGTCGCTCGCCGTCGGCGATGCCGAGCTGCACCGGCAGGTCGAGCCGGGCACGCCGACGCCGCAGGCGCGGCTGGGCCTGATCACCGCGATCCGCGACGCCGGGCTGGACTGCCACGTGATGGTCGCCCCGGTGCTGCCGCATCTGACCGACTCCGTCGAGCATCTCGACGGGCTGCTCGGCCGGATCGCGGCGGCCGGCGCCACCGGCGTGAGCGTCTTCGGCCTGCACCTGCGCGGCTCCACCCGCGGCTGGTTCATGTCCTGGCTGGCGAGCACCCATCCCGGCCTGGTCGGGCCGTACCGCGACCTGTACCGGCGCGGCGCCTACCTGTCGGCGGGCTATCGGACGGCGCTGCGGGAGCGCGCCGCCGCGCTGATCGTCAAGCATGGGCTCGGAGGCGACGATCGTCCGTTTCCCCGCGCACCCGAGGCGGTGGCGGCGCCGGTGCAGCCGACCCTGTTCTAAGTCCCGTCGCCGCGGGGCTTGGTGAGGGTGAACTCGTCGACGACGGTCATCGCGCCGAACGGCCCGCTCAGCGCGTAATGCGTCGCCTTGATCGAGGTATTGCCGCCGGGACGGCCCGGGTCGACCTGGAAGGCCGCGAAGCCGTGCGGGTAGTCGCGGTCGCGAAACGCCGACCACGGCGCCTCTTCGGTCACATAGATCGGCGCCTTGCGCCCGATCGCGGGATCGAACGGGCCGACGCCCGTCACCACCCGGCACCGCCGGTCGGGGAAGAACATCCCGTTGGACGGAAGCGAGGTGCCGCCCCCGCCGATGACGACGTGCACCGTGCCCTTGGTCGCGTCGATCACCCCGTCGCCGGTTTCGACCGGCTTGGGCGTGCGGGTGTCGGTGCCGAGCGTGCCGCGCACCGGGTGCGACCGTTCGTAGTGATGCTCGTGGCCGCACACCACCAGGTCGACCCCGTACTGGTCGAACAGCGGCAGCCACTGCTCGCGGATGCCCAGGTCGGCGCCGTTGGTGTGGTCGGCGGTCGAGATCGCGGTCTGGTGCATGCACACCACCACCCAGTCGACGTCCGGGTCGCTTCGTGCGGCGGCCAATTCGCTTGCGAGCCAGCGCTTCTGCTCGCCACCCGAGTAGCCGTGCACGTAGGAGTTGCCGCCGTCCTGGAAGCACACGTCGTCGTTGCTCAGGCTGATCACCCGCACCGAGCCCGCGGTGAACGAGTACCACAGGCCGCGCAGTTCCCCGGTGGCGCCCGACTCGGGCACCGCGAAGTACGTCTGGTAGGCGGCGTAGCCGATCGGCCCGTTGCCCAACTCGTTCTCGTGGTTGCCCGCCGCGGGCATCCACGGCCGGTAGCGGGCGGAGCGGGTGTTGTTCTCGAACCAGTTCGACCAGGTGCGGATACGGTCGCGGGCGAGGTTGGCGTAGCACAGGTCGCCGTTGACCAGGTTGAACAACGGCCCGACCCGTTCGATCGCCAGCGTGGTGTCGGCCGCCGCCGGCGAACCGATGTTGTCCGTCCCGTAGCCGCCGTCGGCCAACTTGTCCAGCGCCGGAGTCGACTGGTCCCCGAAGCTGGTGAAACACAACGGCTTTCGTCCCCTTGGCGCGCTCCGCACCGTCCCGGTGACCGGATCGGCGCCGTCGTGTACCGCCGCGTAGACGTAGTCGGAATCCGGGGTCAGGTCGGTCAGGCGGGCGTGGTTGACCCGCACCTCGGTGTGGGACTTGGCGTCGCGGTAGGTGCGGGTTTCGGCCGCGACGGTGCGCCCGAAGCCCGCCGCCGGCGTGCCCAGCATGACGCGCGGATTGCGGACGGCCTCGGTGGTGTGCCAGGACACCACCACCTCCGTGCCGGCGTTCCTGCCGAACTGCAGGTGCAGCCCGGACACCGGCGGCGCGCCGGTACGGTCCGGCTGATACCAGACGCCGGGTCCGTGCGGGTGCGACCACAACAGCGCACCGGCCCCCAGCCCGACGCCCGCGCCGACACCGGCCCCGGCCGCCGCGACGGCGCTCGTCGTCAACAACCTGCGGCGGCTGATGGTGCGGGGCTGCCCGGATTCGTCGGTCATGCATGCTTCATACCCGAGCCGGGCGACGGTGGGCATATCCACCGGTGAACACCGCTTTCGGCGGAGCGGTCCGTAACGGATTCGGTACCGTCTCCGACATGATCAACGTGCGAGAAGCGATCAGCGTATTCGGGGCGGCGGTGGCCGCGGCGGCTTTCGCGGCAGCCGTCACGCCCGCGACCTCCCAGGCGGACCCGGCGGCCGGCCATCAGGTGACCTACACGGTCAGCGCCACCGGCAACCTGACCGGCCAGGTGCGCTACATGAACAGCGACCCGCCCAGCCAGTCCGCCTTCGACGACAACTCGTCGAAGTACATGAACACGGTGCAGGCGACGTTCAGCGCGGACCAGCCGCTGGTGTACACGACCACGTTGGCGAACCCGAACCAGTGGGCGTTCGTCAACGCCAGCGGCGGGTGTCACTGGCCGGACTGTGGCTCCGGGTCCACCCCGCAGCTGCACTGCGAGATCGCCGTGGACGGCAAGGTCGTGGTGACCCAGAACGCCACCACCGGCGTCACCTGCTCGACGCGTCCCTGGTAGCGACCACGACGACCTCGGCCGGTTCGCCGCCCACCGCCCGGAGGGTGTGGCCGATCGCCGCGTCGAAGTAGGCGCTGTCGCCGGTGCCGAGCGCGAGGGTCGTGTCCCCGTATTCGAGTTCGACGGCCCCGGAGTGCACGAACACGAACTCCTGACCCGCGTGCACGGGATGTGGATCGTCGGCGGCGTGCTCGCCCGGGCGAACGACGAAGGGCGACATCGATTTTGCGAGCAGCGCGGCCCCCAGCGCCCGATAGCGCTCGCCGGGCTGACGCCCGGCCCGGTCGATGGCGATCTTCTCGGAGGCCGTCTCGCCGGAGAACAGCCGCCCGACGTCGACGTCGAGCGCCCGCGCGACCTTGAGCGCCACCGCGATCGACGGCGTGCTGAGCCCGCGCTCGACCTTGGACAGGTAGCTCTTGGTCAGTCCGGTGGCGGCGGCGAGCCCCTCGAGGGTGAGGCCGCGTTCCCGGCGGACCGCGCGCAGCAGTGCCGTCATCGGCGCCCCTTTCATGACACTAAGTTTCCTATTGTGATACATTGTGTCAGATGGCGAGTACGTTCACCGACTCCAAATCCGACCTGATGCGTCGGGCCGCCGAGCAGCTGAGCGCCCATGTCGACGATCCGCAGTTGACCACCCGCCAGAAGCTGGCGCTGACGTGCCGCGCGCTGTTCGACGCCGGGCACGACTCGGGGCTGACCGGCCAGATCACCGCGCGGGCCGAAGCGGCGGGAACCTATTACACCCAGCGGCTCGGGCTCGGGTTCGACGAGATCACCGACGACAACCTGCTGCTGGTCGACGAAGACCTCAACGTCCTCGACGGGGACGGGATACCCAACCCCGCCAACCGTTTTCACAGTTGGATCTATCGCGCGCGCCCCGACGTCCACTGCATCGTGCACACCCACGCCTTCCATGTCGCCGCGCTGTCGATGCTGGGGGTACCGCTGGTCGTCTCCCACATGGACACCACGCCCCTCTACGACGACTGCGCGTTCCTGCCCGACTGGCCCGGCGTGCCGGTGGGCAACGAGGAGGGCGAGATCATCACCGCCGCACTCGGCGCCAAGAAGGCGGTCCTGCTGGCCCATCACGGCCAGGTGGTGGCCGGGGCCAGCGTCGAGGAGGCGTGCTCGTTGGGCATCCTGATCGAGCGCGCCGCCAAGCTGCAGCTGGCCGCCATGGCCGCCGGCACCATCAGGCAACTGCCCGAGCAACTCGCCCGCGAGGCCCACGACTGGACGCTGACCCCGCAGCGCAGCCGCGCCAACTTCGCCTACTACGCCCGCCGCGCGCTTTCGCGGCATCCCGACGCGCTGACCACCTCGGGGGGGCGGCAGTGATCCACGGCATCATCGCCTACCCGGTGACCCCGTTCGCCGACACCGGAGTCGACACGGCGCGGTTGGCCGCGCTGGTCGACAAGCTGGTCGCCGACGGCGTGCATGCGATCGCCCCGCTGGGCAGCACCGGTGAGTTGGCGTACCTCGAGGAACCCGAGTTCGACAGCGTGGTCGACACCACCCTGGCCACCGTCGCCGGCCGGGTGCCCGTGGTCGTGGGCGTGTCGGACGTGACGACCGCCAAGACCGTCCGGCGCGCCGCGTACGCGCAACGCGCCGGCGCCGCCGCGGTGATGGTCCTGCCCGTCTCCTACTGGAAGCTCACCGAACGCGAGATCGTCGAACACTACCGCCGCATCGGTGACGCCATCGAGATCCCGATCATGGCCTACAACAACCCGGCCACCAGCGGGGTGGACATGCGCCCCGAGTTGCTGGTCGCCATGTTCGAGGCCATCGAAAACCTCGCGATGGTCAAGGAATCCACCGGCGACCTGTCCCGGATGCAGCGCATCGCCGAACTATCCGGCGGCCGGCTGCCCTTCTACAACGGCAGCAACCCCCTGGTGCTCGACGCGCTGCTGGCCGGCGCCTCCGGATGGTGCACGGCCGCACCGAATCTGCGGCCGCAGCCGTGCCTCGACCTGTACGACGCGGTGCGCGCGGGTGACCTCGACA
>NZ_JBYCLG010000385.1:0-20298 GCF_057473785.1 Mycobacterium sp. TH-M103 | reverse complement strand
GGTGGCCATCGACTTCAGCGCCGGGGTGTTGATCAGGTAGATGGCGGTCATGGAGGCGATGACGGTCAGCCCGGACAACACCACGGCCAGCCCGGAGGTGGCCATCGCGGCGTCGACGGCCTCGCGGGGCTGCCGGCCGGAGCGCAGTTCCTCGCGGAAGCGCATCAGGATGAACAGCGAATAGTCGACGGCCAGCGCGATGCCGAACATCGACACCGTCGGCGCCGCGAACACCGACATGGTCGTGTAGTCGGACAGCAGGTAGACCAACCCCATGGTGACCACGACGGTGCAGATACCCAGGGCGAGCGGGATCGCGGCGGCCGCCAGGGACCCGAACACCGCCAGCAGGACGATCAGGATGATCGGCAGGTTCCAGCGTTCGGCGGCCGCGATGTCGTGCTTGGTGTTGGCCGCCGCCGCGGCGCTGAGCGCGCCCTGGCCGATGACGTAGAGCCGCACCCGGCCGTTGGCGGTGTGACCCGGGTGATCGCCCTGGACGCCGATCCTGGTGCGCAGCTGTTTGGCGACGTCGCTGGTGCCGGAGTTGTGGGCGTCCAGCCGCAGCGACAACACGTAGGGCCGGTCGGGTTGCGGCGGCCGCTGCCGCGGACTGGGTGCCTCGGCCACGCCGGGGGACTGCCCGACGATCCCGCGCAGCTCCGCGACCGCGTCGCTCATGTCCTGGTAGGTGGCGTCCGGGCGGGGTGCGGCCACCAGCGCCAGCGACGACGCCCCCAGGTCGCGGTACTGATCCTGCAGCTGGTCGTGGACCAGCAGCGACTGGGAGCCGGCCACCTCGAAACCACCGCCGGTGAGGTTGCCCGACTGCGTCAACGCCAGGTAGATCGCCGGTACCAGCGCCAGCAGCCAGCCCGCGAACACGACCCAGCGGTATCTGCGCAGGCTGCGGCTGACGCGCATCATGTACTGCTGGATGTTGGGCTCCCCGGTCTTCTCACGCGACGCGTGCAGGCGAGGATACCGCAGCCGCCTGTGTAGGCGTTCGGCTTATTCGCATCCTGAGCTGCGGCAACACCGATGTTGCCAAGACGCGGCCAAGTCGTTGCACATCGGTGACCTCAGCCGTCGCGGGGGATATCGATCACATGCGTTGGCAGCCGCACCGCCGGGCTGGCAGGATGGCCGATGGCCGCGCGAGGGGTTGGGGAACTCTGCGAGAAAAGGGCCGTTGACCGCAGTCGATCCGACGGCGTGCCAACCGGGGGAAATCCGGTCGCGCCGTCGCAAGCTTGGAGGATTTCTTCGATGACCACAGGCCCCGCGACCGTGCGCCGCAGACTGCGCAGCTTCTCGCTCGGAACGCTCGCCGCGTTGGTGCCGGGCGCCGTCGCCGCGGTGGCGGTGGCGGCCGGGCCGCCCGCGAGTGGGGCCAAGGACCCGTGCTCGGCCAGCGAGGTCGCCCGCACGGCCGGTTCGGTCGTCAAGTCGATGGGCGACTACCTGGACTCGCACCCCGAGACCAACCAGACGATGACCGCGTTGCTGCAGGAGCAGCCCGGGCCGCAGTCCCTCGGGTCGCTGAAGACCTATTTCGAGGCCAACCCCAAGGTCGCCGCCGACATGCAGAAGATCTCCGACCCGCTGACCGGGTTGTCGCTGCAGTGCAAGGTGCCGATCAGCATCCCGCAGGCCATGGGCATGATGCAGCAGATGCAGGGCGCCGGCGCGCTGCCGGTCGGTGGGACGGGCGCCCCGCCCGCGGCGACCGGACCAGCGCCGGTGGCCGCCAACCCGCTGTCGGGCCCGTCGCGCAACAACACCGTCGGCTAGCGGTGTCGGTGACACCGCCCGAGGACGCGCGTCAGCCCCCGGTCTCCGGTTCGTGCTCGGGCGGCGGCAGGGGACCCTGCAGGGCCGTTTCGGTCGGGTCTGCCGACTCCCGATCCGGCATGGGTGAGCGCGCGGCCAGGGCGTCGTCGTAGTCCGGGACGGCGGAGTCATCGGCGTTCTCGGTGCGGAACACGAAGAAGAACACCACCCAGCCGACGGCGGCGATCAGCAACCAGCTGATCAGCCGGTAGATCAGCATGGCCGAGATGGCGCTGGGCAGTGACATGCCACTGGAGACCAGGCCCGGCACCAGCACCGCCTCGACGACCAACAGCCCGCCGGGCATCAGCGGTATCGTGCCGACCGCGCGGGCGGCTGCGTAGGCGACCGTCAACCCGGCGACCGACGCGTGGTCGCCGGCCGCGTAGGCCGCGAAGCCCAGGCAGGCGACGTCGGCGATCCAGTTGAACAGCGACCAGCTGAACGCCACGGCCAGGTCGCGCCGGCCCAGGCTCACCGACTCCAGCTGCATCAGCGTCTCGCGCCACTTGTCCAGGCCGGTGTCGGCGGGCCGGCCGCGCACCGAGTTGACCCACGACAACACCCGGCAACCGATGCCGTCGATCAGCTCCGGGCGCGAGGCCACCGCCTGGGCCAGCAGCAGCAGCGCGACGAAGCCGCCCAGGGTGAACAGCAGCGAGAACGGGTTGTTCTTGGCGCCCAGGAAGAACGCCCCGCCCAGGCCCAGCAGCGCCAGACCCACCGCCTGCAGCACCCCGGACATCACCAGCTGCCACGACGCGACCACCGTCGAGGCGCCCCAGATCCGCTGCTGGCGCAGCAGGAACGTGGCCGAGAGCACCGGCCCGCCGGGCAGGGTGGTGCTCAGCGAGTTGGCGGCGTAGAAGGCGGCCTCCGACCGCAGCTGTTTGACGTGGACCCCGGCGGACTTCAGCAGGGTTCGCTGGATCTGGGCAAAGCTGTGCATCGACGCGGCGGCCGCCGCCACCGCCGCCAGCAGCCACCACCAGTTGGCCTCGTAGACGCTCACCCAACCCTTGGTCAGCTGGTCCCAGCCGAGCGAGACCTCGACGGCGAGCACGATCCCGACGATGCCGAGAATGACCCACCGCAGCCACCAGTACTTGCCGCGCGAGGTCTCCTCGCGCGACACGTCGAGCTTGCGGGCGGGTGCGTCGTGAGACACGTGCTTTAGGGTAACGGTGCAGGTGGCGCGGCAGTCGGGACGCGGCTCCGGCCGTGTCGCCGTCGTAACCGGATCGTGCCGGCGTTCGAGACCCGGGGGCGGCCGCGGCGATGACTAGGCTGGCGCAATGTCGGGAAACGTCGACAAACCCTCTGATGCGGCCTCCGTCGAGCCCCTGGTCCGCAAAACCGCGGCCTGGGCGTGGCGTTTGCTGGTCATCTTTGCCGCGCTGGTCGCACTGGCCTGGCTTCTCAAGAAACTCGAGATCATCGTCGTACCGGTGTTGTTGGCGCTGATGCTGAGCGCCCTGCTGGTGCCGGCGGTCGACTGGATGGACCGCCGCGGCCTGCCCCGCAGCGGGGCGGTGGCGCTGGTCCTGCTCGGCGGGCTCGCGAGCCTGGGCGGCATCCTGGCCTTCGTCGTCACCCAGTTCATCGACGGCCTGCCCGGCCTGACCGACCAGGTCACCCAGAGCATCGACTCCACCCGCAGGTGGCTCATCCAGGGGCCGCCGCACCTGAGCGGCGACCAGATCGACAGCGCGGGCAACGCCGCGATCGAGGCCCTGCGCAACAATCAGGCGAAACTGACCAGCGGCGCGCTGTCCACCGCCGCCACCATCACCGAGCTGGTCACGGCCGCGGTGCTGGTCCTGTTCACCCTGATCTTCTTCCTCTACGGCGGGCGCAACATCTGGCAGTACGTCGCCAAGATCATCCCCGCCCACTCCCGCGACCGGGTGCTCGCGGCTGGCCACGCGGGGTACGGCTCTTTGATCGGGTACGTGCGGGCCACGTTCCTGGTGGCGCTGACCGACGCCGCCGGCGTCGGCACCGGCCTGGCGATCATGGGGATACCGCTGGCCCTGCCCCTGGCCTCGCTGGTGTTCCTGGGCGCCTTCATCCCACTGGTCGGTGCTGTGATCGCCGGTTTCCTGGCCGTGATGGTCGCGCTGCTGGCCAAGGGGTTCGTCTACGCGCTCATCACGCTGGGCCTGCTGGTGGTGGTGAACCAGATCGAAGCCCATCTGCTGCAGCCGCTGGTGATGGGGCGCGCGGTCTCCATCCACCCGCTCGGGGTGGTGCTGGCGATCTCCACCGGCGGTGTGCTCGCCGGGATCGTCGGCGCCCTGCTGGCCGTGCCGTCGGTCGCCTTCCTCAACAACGCGCTGCAGGTGCTGCTAGCCCGCGATCCCGACGCCGAAGTCAGGAAGCAGACCGGCGACGCCGAGGACGTCGGGGTCATCGTCCGGGCGGAACCCGACCAGCCCGCGGACGCCTGAGACTGAGCGCCGCCGGACCTACAGCCGGCCCTCGCGGCGCAGCAGGTCCTGAGCGCTGAGCGCGCCGCCGATGCGACGGCGCTGGCGCGCCTTGTCGGTGTCGTCCTGCTGTCCGGGTTCCTGCCCGCGGGCGTTGAGCTTCTCCGTGGCGGTCTCGGAGTCGTCGGCCTCCGAGCGCATGACCGGCATGGCCTTGGTGGGGTCCGCGGGATCGCCCGCCTCGGCCTTGTTGGCCGCGTCCTCGGCCGGGACCGGAATGGCCCGGGTCTGACCGGCGGACGGCGGCGGCGCCGGAGGTGAGGGGGGCCGCGCGGGGGCGGGTTGGCCCGGGCCGCGGGAGTCGGCGGGCCGTTCCCGGCCGGGCGGTTTCTGGTTTCCGGTCGCGGCGCTCGCGCTCCGGTCCGGCGCGTCGGCCCGGGTGGGTCCCGACGGGCTGCCGGACGGGCGGGGCCGCGCCGGCTCGGGCGCGCCCGGATGCGTGGGGTCGTGCGGTGTCCGCGGGGCGGCGGCGACCAGCGCGCCCGCCGAGACGGGGGGCCGCGCGGGCCGGCCGTTGATCGTGGGCCGCTTGCGCTCGTCGGGCAGGTCGATCTCGCCCAGGCCGATGCGGTTCTGCAGCCGCCGAGCCCAGCGGGGCGCCCACCAGCAGTCGTCGCCGAGCAGCTTCATCACCGATGGCACGAGGAACATCCGCACCACGGTCGCGTCCAGCAGCAGCGCCGCCATCAGCCCGAAGGCCAGGTACTTCATCATCACCAGGTCGGAGAACACGAACGACCCGGCGACCACGGCGAGCACCAGCGCGGCGGCGGTGATGATCCGCCCGGTGGTGGCGGTGCCGATCCGGATGGCCTCCGCCGTGGACATGCCGCGTTCCCGCGCCTCGACCATCCGCGACACCAGGAACACCTCGTAGTCGGTGGCCAGGCCATAGCCCACCGCCACGACGAGGGCGATCACCGGCGCGGTCAGCGGGGTGGCGGTGAAGTTGAGCCACTTCGAGAAGTGCCCGTCGACGAAGATCCACGTCAGGATGCCCATGGTGGACCCCAGCGTCAGGGCGCTCATCACCGCAGCCTTGACCGGCAGCACGAACGACCCGAACGCCAGGAACATCAACAGCATGGTCGCGGTCAGCAGCACGACGAGCATGAGCGGCATCTGGGCGAACAGGCTGTGGATCGAGTCCTGTTCGAGGGCCGGCGTGCCACCGACCCATATCTCGAGCCCCTTGGGCGGGGCGATCGCGCGCAGCTCGCTCAGCTTCTTCGGGGCATCACCGGGGTTGATCAGCCCGTTCTGCAGCACCCGGACCGACGGGTCCTTCGACGCTCCCGGTGCGTAGCTGCGCTCCTGCCACATCTTCGACGGATCGTTGTCCGGGTCGATGAAGCCGCTGATAGACATCGCCCGGTTGCGGACGTCGGCGATCTGGGCGTCGGTGACGGGCTGGTGGTTGGTCGTCTGGATCACCAGTGTCAACGGATTGGTGCGGTAGCCGGGGAAGAGCTTGTCGAAATGCTCCTGCGCCAGGCGCACCGAGTTGTCGGGCGGCAGGTACTTCTCGCTCATGCCGCCCAGCTTCAGGTTGCCTAGCGGGATGACCAGCAGGATCATGCCGACGACGATCGGGATGGCGAACACCAGCGGCCGCTTCATCACCCAGTTGACCAGCTTGCCCCAGAAGCCGGCCTCGACCTCTTCGCGGGTCTTCGTCTTCTGCAGGCGGTCGGCGAGCCAGTTGAGGTAGGCGCGCGAGACCTTCCAGTTGCGCAGGAAGGGCACGCGGAACAGCGTCCGCACGCCAAGGGCGTCGACGTGCTTACCCAGGATGCCCAGGCAGGCGGGCAGCAGCGAGATCGACAGCAGGGCGGCCAGCCCCACCGCGGCGATCAGCGCGTAGGTCAGCGACTTCACGAAGCCCTGCGGCAGCATCAACAGGCTCGCGCCCGACGCGATGATCAGCACCGCCGAGAACGCGATGGTGCGCCCGGCCGTCATCACGGTGCGCCGCACCGCCGCCTCGGTGTCGTAGCCCTCGGCGATCTCCTCCCGGAACCGGCTCACCACGAACAGGCCGTAGTCCACCGCGATACCCAGCCCGATCAGCGAGACCACCGGCTGGGCGAAGAAGTGCACCGGCCCGAAGACCGCGAGCAGCCGCAGGATGCCCAGGCCGCCCGCGATGCTCAACCCGCCGACCATCACCGGCAGGCAGGCGGCGATCACGCCGCCGAACACCAGGAACAGGACCACCGCCACCAGCGGCAGCGCCAGCACCTCCATCCGGCGCTGGTCGGTCGCGATGGTCCCGGTCAGCGCGTTGGCCACCGGTTCGAGCCCGGCCAGCTGCACCGTGCCGCCGTCCAGCTTCTGCAGGGCCGGGGCGACGTCCTTGTAGTTGTTCAGGATGGTGTCGTCGTCATCGCCCTTGAGCGGTATGGAGACGAACGTGTACTTCTTGTCGTCGGTGGCCATGCCCTTGACCACGGGGTTGGTGGTGTCGGGGGCGCGGAGGTAGCCGGCCCAGCCCAGCACCTCCTTGGAGTGGTCCTTCTGGAACTTGTTGAGCTCGTCGGTGATCTTCTTCGACCAGGCCGGATCGTTGACGGTCTTGCCGTTGGGGGCCTTGAAGATGGCGACGATGTGGCCGCTGCGGTCCCGTCCGTAGACGTTGTCGCCCAGGATCGAGGCCTTCACTGACTGGCTGCCGTCGTCGTAGAAACCGCTCTGCGTGACGTGCTTGCCCAGGCTTATGCCGAACACGCCACCGATCAGGCACAGAGCTACCGTGACCCCGATAACGATGTACCGGTAGCGGTACACAGTTCGACCCCACCAGGCGAACACGCAAGCTCCTTACTGGATCGTTACCGACCCGCGCATAGGTTTCCCAGTGTCACACACGGGTGGTCAACAGCGCTGACAGCGGCCGGAACGGCTGCAGCCACGCCCCCTGATCTGGCAGCGAATCCAAACCGATCCGCGGCAACGGTTCCCTGAAGACACCGGCGATGTCCTCCAGGTCGACGAAATCCAAGGTATCCGACGCTAGCGCCCAACTCGCGTGTTCGCGAAATCCGAGCACCTGCACCGGCACCCCGGTGTGGGCGATCTGCTCGAGCGGCTCCCGGAACGCCTGACCGTCGGCCGAGGCCACGACCAGCGCCGCGAGCCCCTCTCGGCGCCGCTGTTCGATGTGGGCGAGCATGTCCCGGTCGACGTCGCTGTCCTCATCGATCTTCGGTTTGGCGAAGACCGCGAACCCCACGTTACGCAGGGCGTCCACCCAGGGCCGGACCACCTCGGCACTGCCCGGGGCGATGTTGGTGAAGACGGTCGCCTCGGGTTCGACGACGACCCCGGGACTCTCGGCGCTGACCTCGGCCGTCCGGGCCAGCAGCCAGCGCCCCAGTGCGTCGAAACGCGGACGCTCCAGCGCGGTCGGCCGCCGGCCCAGGATGGAACCCAAACCCATGTCGAGGTTGGGTGCGTCCCACACCAGTAGGACCCGCCCGCCCGACGGCGAGAAGCCCGACAGGCCGGAACCGGCCGCGTCGGCCGGGGATTCCAGGGATTCCGGCGTCGCTGTGGCCTCTTCCGCCAGGCTCATGCTCGCCTCGTCCAGATCAACTCGGTCACGGCGCTGCCCGCCTCGTGCGCCTTGGTCTCGTACTTGGTGGTGGGGCGGGCGACCGAGATAGGCAACTCGGTGCCGGGCTCGACCCGGCGCAGTCGCGGTTCGCCCATCCCGGCCTCGGCGATGTGCTGGGCGTAACCCGGGTGGTCCGTCGCCGCGTGCAGGACACCACCGGGGAGTAGCCGGTCCGCGATCATGCCAATCGTGACCGGCTGCAGGAAGCGGCGCTTGTGGTGGCGCGCCTTCGGCCATGGATCCGGGAAGAAGACGCGGACCCCGCTCAGCGAGCCCGGGGCGATCAGGCGCTGCAGCACGTCGATCCCGTTGCCGCGGATCAGCCGGATGTTGCCGACCTGTTCCCGGTCGATCGCGCAGAGCAGCTGGGCCAGGCCCCGCCGGTAGACCTCGACCGCGATCACGTCGACGTCGGGCTCCGCCTGTGCCATGGCCAGCGTCGACGACCCGCTGCCGCAACCGATCTCGAGCACCACCGGTGCGGCGCGGCCGAACCAGGCACGGGTGTCCAGCGGCTCGCCGCCCGGGACCTCCTGCTCACCCAGCGACAGACCGAGCTGCGGCCACCGGCGGTCCCAGGTGTCGCGCTGGGCCCCGGACAGCGCGGAACGCCGCGAGCGGAACGCCGTGGCCGGCAGGCGACGCTGTTCGTGACCGGCCCCGGACGGGCCCGGGGCGGGCAGCATGCCCTGCGCCCCCGCATCCACCGGTGTGTCGGGCCGTACCCCCACGCCGGGTTGCGAATGCATTTGTTCATCGTGGCCCATAAACGCCCCTGAATGCGCGATGTGGCCGCCCCTGGTCCGGATTGATACCCAACGGTTGCCTTCG
Source organism: Mycobacterium sp. TH-M103 (assembly GCF_057473785.1). Taxonomy (NCBI): domain Bacteria; kingdom Bacillati; phylum Actinomycetota; class Actinomycetes; order Mycobacteriales; family Mycobacteriaceae; genus Mycobacterium; species Mycobacterium sp. TH-M103. The sequence continues at coordinate 11,529 of NZ_JBYCLG010000385.1, read as the reverse complement.
GCTGGTAACAGATGAACGGTGGCTCGCATCTCTTTAGTCCAGGTGCCACCATTCGGTGGTACCGCCCGGCGACGACGCGGGCCGTGCCCGGCAAACGCACCGGCCTCGGAAACGAGGCTACAGCCGGGTGCACCGGGGCGGGCGGGCCGGACGGACGGGGGCAGGGCATGAACGGGCAGGGTCACCGGATGTTCGTCGACGAGCTGACGCGATTCGCCGCCGGGCACGCCGACCCCCGGGTGACGGCGATCGCCGAGCGCACCGCCGAACCGCTGCGCGTGGTGGTCCGCGGGCGCCGGGGGGCGGGACGCAGCACCGTGGCGCGCGCCCTGCAAGCGGCGGGGGAGCGGGCCGCCACCGGGCCGGCGACGTTCTCGGAGACACCGGCGGCGCGCCCGGTGGGCTCCGGTGCCGAACTGATCGTCCACGTGGTCGCCGAGGTGATCAAACCCGAGGACGCCGACGCGATCGCGGCCGCCCGGCAGCCGGTGCTGGCGGTGCTGAGCAAGGCCGACCTGGTCGGCTCGCTGTCGGGCCGCACCGGTGACGGGCCGACGGCGGCGGCGCGCGCCCGGTGCGCCGATCTCGCGGCACTCGCCGGGGTGCCCGTCGAGCCGATGATCGGGTTGCTCGCCGTTGCCGCGCTCGACGGTCTCGACGACGGCCTGTGGGCCGCGCTGCGGGTGCTGGCCGACGGGCCCGGCCACGCCGACCTCTTCGATCAGTCCTGCGACGGGTTCCTCGCGGCGGACGTCGCGGTACCCGCCGACGTCCGGCTGCGCCTGCTGGACGCGCTGGGCCTGTTCGGCGCCGCCCTCGCGGTGGCCGCGCTGCGCCAGGGCAGGACGGAGGCGCAGATCCGGGTTCTGCTGCGCCGGATGAGCCGCGTCGATGCCGTCCTGGGCGGGCTGTCGGCCGTCGGCGCCGAGGTGCGCTACCGGCGGGTCCTCGATGCCGTCGCCGAACTGGAGGCCCTCGCCGTCGGCGACGAGCGGATCAGCGGCTTCCTCACCCGCGACAACACGGTGGTGGCCAGGATGGCCGCAGCGGTCGACGTCGCGGAGGCGGCCGGGCTCGAGGTCGGCCCCGTCTCCGCCGAGGGCGCCGACGCCGACGCGGCCGCACACCTGCCGCGGGCCGTGCGGTGGCAGCGCTACAGCCTGGGCCCCGTCAGCGACCTGCACCGCGCCTGCGGCGCGGACATCGCCCGCGGGTCGCTGCGGCTGTGGTCACGGGCCTGCGGCTCGCTGCCCGAGCAGTCGGGAAAGGCGTGGTGAGCGGCGACGCGCCCGACAGCGACGATCCGGTCGCCGGGGTCGACGCCCGCGTCGGGGCGGCGGCGCCCCAGCTGGGTCCGCCCACCCTCACCCGCCGCGACGTGGTGCTGGTCACCGGACCCTGGCTGGCCGGCGTGACCGCGGTCGCCGACGCGCTGCGCGAGCGGCTGCCGCAGCACAAGTTCGTCGAGTCGACGGACCTCGGTCCCGGTGACGCGCCGACGGCGGTGGTGTTCGTCGTGTCGGCGGCGGCCCCATTGACCCCGTCCGACTGCGCGCTGCTCGACGCCGCGGCCGCCGGCACCGACGTGGTGGTGGGGGTCGTGTCGAAGATCGACGTGCAGCACGGCTGGCGCGACGTGCTCGAGACCGACCGCGAGACGCTGGCCGCGCACGCGCCCCGCTACGCCGCGGTGCCGTGGGTGGGCGCGGCCGCGCTGCCCGACCTCGGCGAGCCCCGGATGGACGAGGTAGTCGAGTGCGTGAGCGCCCGGATCGCCGATCCCGACCTGGCTCGGCGCAACCGGTTGCGGGCGTGGGAGGCGCGGCTGCGGCGCGCCGCGCAACGCTTCGATCGCGACGCCGACGGGCCCGGCCGCCGGGCCCGCGTCGATGCGCTGCGGGACGAGCGCGGCGCCGCGTTGCGGCAGCGGCGCCAGACGAGATCCGAGCGGACCATCACGCTGCGCGGTCAGATGCAGCAGGCGCGGGTCCAGTTGTCCCACTTCGCGCGCAACCGCTGCGCGTCGGTGCGGACCGAGTTGCAGGAGGACGCCGCGAGGCTGTCGCGGCGGGACATGCCCGGCTTCGAGGCTCGGGCGCGCGGGCGGGCCGACGAGGTGGTCGCCGAGGTCAGCGAGGGCACCGCCGCCCACCTGGCGGACGTGGCCCAGGTGGTGGGCCTGCCCCTGGATCTCCCGGGCCTCGAGCTGGACCCGGGGGAGCTGCCGTCGGTCGCCGCCGCCGCCCCGCCCCTCAGGTCGCGGCGGCAGGAGACCTGGCTGATGACGCTGCTGGGCGCCGGATTCGGGTTGGGCGTGGCGCTGACGCTGAGCCGGACGGTGTCCGGCCTGGCCCCGCGGCTAGCTCCCGGACTTCAGATCGCCGGTGCGGTGGTCTGCGTGGCGGTCGGGCTGGCCGTCACGTTCCTGGTGGTCTACCTGCGCGGCCTGCTGCACGACCGCGCGCTGCTGGACCGCTGGGCGGGCGAGCTGACGTCGTCGCTGCGCTCCGTTGCGGAGGAGTTGGTCGCGACCCGGGTGTTGACCGCCGAGTGGGCGCTGAGCACTGCCCTGGTCGTCCGTGACGAGGCCGAGAACGCGCAGGTCGGCGAGCGGGTCAGCGCCATCGACTCCGAGCTGCGCGAGCACGCCGTCGCGGCGGCGCGGGCCGCCGCGACGCGGGACAGGGAGATGCCGGCGCTGGATGCTGCACTCGAAATCGTGCGTGAGGAATTGGGCGAACCGGGTATGCGCCCGCCTGAGTGCCCGGCCGAGGGTGCCGATGCCAGCGAACCGCCGCCTAGGAGCGCGAATGACCGTGATTGCTGACTTTTGGCCCTGGTTTCTGAATCGTTGTAGTGAGCAGGCTTATACCCGCCCGAGCCCTACTCGACAAGTTGCTCACGATAACCTGTAGTTAACGCCACCATGTCAATCGTTGTGTGGGCGTGGCTATAAGTACAGACGCCCGTAAGCACGCAGGAGAATCCAGGAGAGTTCGATGACCTCAGCGACCATTCCCGGTCTGGATAACGCGCCGACGAAGCACCAGGGTCTGCTGTCATGGGTCCAGGAGGTCGCCGAGCTCACGCAGCCCGACCGGGTGGCGTTCGCCGACGGTTCCGACGAGGAGTGGCAGCGCCTGTGCGAGCAGTTGGTGGCGGCGGGCACGTTCAGGCGGGTGAACCCGAAGAACTTCCCCAATTCGTTCGTGGCGCAGTCGGATCCCTCCGACGTGGCGCGGGTGGAGTCCCGGACCTTCATCTGCTCGGAGCGCGAGGAGGACGCGGGGCCGACCAACAACTGGAAAGACCCCGCCGAGATGCGGTCGACCCTGACCGACTTGTACCGCGGCTGCATGCGCGGCCGCACCATGTGGGTGGTGCCGTTCTGCATGGGCCCGCTGGGCGCCGAGGACCCCAAGCTGGGCGTGGAGATCACCGACTCCGAATACGTCGTTGTCTCCATGAAGGTGATGACCCGCATGGGCAAGGCCGCGCTGGAGAAGATCGGCGACGACGGATTCTTCGTCAAGGCGCTGCACTCCGTCGGCGCGCCGCTGGAACCGGGCCAGAAGGACGTGCCCTGGCCGTGCAACGACACCAAGTACATCACCCACTTCCCGGAGACCCGGGAGATCTGGAGCTACGGCTCGGGCTACGGCGGTAACGCGCTGCTGGGCAAGAAATGCTACGCGCTGCGCATCGCCTCGGTCATGGCCCGCGACGAGGGCTGGCTGGCCGAGCACATGCTGATCCTCAAGCTGATCTCCCCGGAGAACAAGGCCTACTACATTGCGGCGGCGTTCCCGTCGGCGTGCGGCAAGACCAACCTGGCCATGCTGCAGCCCACCATCGAGGGCTGGCGCGCCGAGACCCTGGGCGACGACATCGCCTGGATGCGGTTCGGCAAGGACGGCCGGCTCTATGCCGTCAACCCCGAGGCCGGGTTCTTCGGCGTGGCGCCGGGCACCAACTGGAAGTCCAACCCCAACGCCATGCGGACCATCGCGGCCGGCAACACGGTGTTCACCAACGTCGCGCTCGACGACGACGGCGACGTGTGGTGGGAGGACCTGGAGGGCGAGCCGCAGCACCTGATCGACTGGAAGGGCAACGACTGGTACTTCCGCGAGACCGAAACCACGGCGGCGCACCCGAACTCGCGCTACTGCACCCCCATGTCGCAGTGCCCGATCTTGGCGCCGGAGTGGGACGACCCGCAGGGTGTGCCGATCTCCGCGATCCTGTTCGGCGCCCGCCGCAAGACGACGGTCCCGCTGGTGACGCAGGCCCGCGACTGGCAGCACGGGGTGTTCATGGGGGCCACCATGGGCTCCGAGCGCACCGCCGCCGCCGAGGGCAAGGTGGGCGACGTGCGGCGCGACCCGATGGCGATGCTGCCGTTCATGGGCTACCACGTCGGTGACTACATGCAGCACTGGATCGACGTGGGCAAGAACTCCGACGAGTCCAAGCTGCCGAAGGTGTTCTTCGTCAACTGGTTCCGCCGCGGCGAGGGCGGCAAGTTCCTGTGGCCCGGGTTCGGGGAGAACAGCCGGGTGCTCAAGTGGGTCATCGACCGCATCGAGCACACGGCCGGTGGCCAGGACACCGCGATCGGCACGGTGCCGTCGGTCGAGGACATCGACATGGACGGCCTCGACGCCAGTGCCGAGGATGTGGCGGCGGCGCTGGCCGTCCGGCCCGCCGAATGGCGCGAGGAGCTGTCGCTGATCAAGGAGTGGTTCGAGTTCATCGGCGACAAGCTGCCCACCGGCGTCAAGGACGAGTTCGAGGCGCTCAAGCAGCGGCTGGCCGAGGCCGGGTAACCGCTCGCGGTCAGGAGCTGCGCCGTCGACGGCTCTCGATCGGCTTCACCGTTGCCGGGGTGGGCGGTGTTTCGGGGTTCCTGAGCGCGGGATGCACGCCGCCGAATTTCTTGCTCAGCCGGTCGCGCTTGCGGCCGATCAGATCGATCACCTCGGCGGTCGCCGACTCGTCCCCTCGATCGTGACTGCGGTTGTGCACCGGATTTCTTCGGGCGTTCGGCCGCCGTGGCGGCGGCTGTGCTGCCACGCTATGGCGGGGATCGCGGGCGCACATCCGTAGCCGGGTACGCGATCTCGAACGCCGTCAGGGCTTAGCGGTCGGCGGCCCCGAGCTTGGTGCAGGCGTGCAGGATGTGGCCCTCGACGGTTCGCGTCGAGACCACCAGCCGCTCTGCGATTTCGCGGGTGCTCAGCCCCGCGACCAGCAGGTTGGCGATCTCGCGTTCCCGGGCGCTGAGCGGCAGCGGCCGGGTGGCCGCGGTCAGCGCCGGCGTGTGCATGCCGCCGCAGGCCAGGGCGATGCGCGCGGCGTGCGCGGCCGCCTCGGTGGCCCGGCGGCGATCGCCGTGCGCGCGGAACATCTCGGCCGCCTGCGCGGCGGCCTCGGCCCGCCCGAGCCCGCAATAAGCCTGAGCCAGAGACATTCTCGGCACGCGCCATCAGGCGGCCGATTCGGTGGTCAGCGCCGCGACCGTCTGTTCCAGGCGCGCCGCGGCCGCGGCGAAGTTCCCGCGCGCGAGGTCGACCGTGCCGGCCGACATGGTGACCAGCCCCCAGCGCAGCTACTGGTGGGTCGAGAAGATCTGGCCGCCGTCGCCCGCGGGTGCCTCGGCGGCGTCGAATTCCCCGGCCAGGACCAGGGCCCAGGTCTCGGCGTAGGCCATCAGGTGGCGCAACACGCCGTCGACCCGGTTCTCGATCTGGCGGCCCCGCTCGGCCAGGGCCGCGACATGGTCGCCGCGCCCCAGGAAGGGCGAGGACGCTCACCGTGGCGCGCCCGCGCAGCTGCCAGATGCCGCGCACCCGGCGCAGTGTGCCGGCCTCCACGGCCCACCCGCCCGACCAGCTCGATGGACTGCTTCTTGTCGAACGGCCGCAGGTCCAGGCGCCGCAGATAGCGGTCCTTCCACAGCGAGGTGATCGCGTCGGGCACCGGCTCGTCGGCCCTGACGTTGGCCACCAGCGGCACGGACCGCTCCAGCGCGAGTTGATGCACTAGCCTGTGGCCGACGGGTCGTCGAGCAGGTGCGCGTCGTCGACGCCGAGCACCGTGCCGGGATCGGCGGTCAGCGCGTCGCGGGCCGCCGCGAGGAACGCCGTCGGGTCGCGGGTGGTCCCCGCCCCGACGAGGTAGGTGAACGAGCCCAGCGGGATGCCGCGCGACGACGCCGTTGCGGCCACCCAGCGCACCCGGTTGGGCAGCGACCCGGCGACGTCGCGGGCCAGGGTGGTCTTCCCGACGCCGGCCTGCCCGACCACCACGACGCCGGCGGTGGGGCCCCGCCCTGTCAGGGCGGCGCGGACCGCCGCGAACTCCGGCTCGCGGCGCACCAGCGGCCAATCGTCGGCGCCCACCAGAGCAAGTTAGCGCCAGCAGAGGTAAAAGCCCCACCTTTCCGGTGCAGAAAGGGGGCTTTTACGTCTGGTCGGCGGGTGGGTAATACAGTCTGCGCATGGAGATCCGCCCCCACACTTCCGCCCGGGGAGGCGCGGGCAAGCCCGCGGTCATCCTCCACCCGACGGGCACGGTCGTCACCTTCGATGAGCTCGAGGCGCGGGCCAACCGGCTGGCGCACTACTTCCGCCAGGCCGGCCTGGTCGAGGGCGACGCCGTCGCGATCCTGATGGAGAACAACGAGCACATCCACGCGGTGATGTGGGCGGCGCGCCGCAGCGGCCTGTACTACGTGCCGATCAACACCCACCTGACCGCGGCCGAGGCCGCCTACATCGTCGACAACAGCGCCGCCAAGGCGATCGTCGGCTCGGCGGCGCTGCGCAAGATCTGCGAGAACCTCGGCGAGCACCTGCCCGGCGGCCTGCCGGAGCTGCTGCTGATCGCCTCGGGCGAGGAGGATGCCGATCTGCCCGGGTGGCAGCGCTACCCCGAATGCGTTTCCGACCAACCCGATACGCCCATCGACGACGAACTCGAGGGCGACCTGCTGCAGTACTCCTCGGGCACCACGGGCCGCCCCAAGGGCATCAAACGCGAACTCCCGCATCTCCCGCCCTCCGACGCGCCCGGCATGATGTCGGCGCTGGTGAGTTTCTGGATGACCCCGGACTCGATCTACCTGAGCCCGGCGCCGCTGTACCACACCGCGCCGTCGGTGTGGTCGATGAGCGCGCAGGCCGGGGGCATCACCACGGTGGTGATGGAGAAGTTCGACCCGGAGGGCTGCCTCGAGGCGATCCAGCGCTACCACGTCACGCACGGTCAGTTCGTGCCGGCGATGTTCACCAGGATGCTCAAACTGCCTGAGGCGGTGCGTAATTCGTACGACCTGTCCAGCCTGCAGCGGGTGATGCACGCGGCGGCCCCGTGCCCGGTGGAGATCAAGAAGCAGATGATCGACTGGTGGGGTCCCATCATCGACGAGTACTACGCATCCTCGGAGGCGATCGGGTCGACGCTGATCAGCTCCGAGGAGTGGCTGGCCCACCCGGGTTCGGTCGGCAAGCCGATGTCGTGTGAGATCCACATCCTCGACGAGGCCGGCAATGAGCTGCCACCGGGTGCGGCCGGAGAGATCTACTTCGCCGGAGGCTACGACTTCGAATACCTCAACGACGAGGAGAAGACCGCCTCCTCACGCGACCACCGCGGATGGGTGACGGTCGGCGACGTCGGCTACGTCGACGACGAGGGGTACCTCTATCTGACTGACCGCCGGCACCACATGATCATCTCCGGCGGGGTGAACATCTACCCGCAGGAGGCCGAGAACCTTCTGGTCACCCACCCGAAAGTCCTTGACGCGGCGGTGTTCGGCATCCCCGACGACGAGATGGGCCAGAGCGTCAAGGCGGTGGTGCAGACGGTGGACCCGGCCGACGCCACCGAGGCGTTCGCCGCGGAACTGCTTGATTGGCTGCGGGATCGCCTGTCGCACTACAAGTGTCCGCGGTCGATCTCGTTCGAGGCGCAGCTGCCGCGCACGGACACCGGCAAGCTCTACAAGGGGGAGCTGGTCAAGAAGTACTCGATGTGACGCTGCGCGTCGTCGACCTGGCCGAGCCGGCGGACGCCGACGAGCTCCTGCCGGCAGGGGAGCCGCCCGGCGTGCTGGTCGCCGCCGGACCGGTCGCCGGTGCATCCGAATTCTGGCTCGAGCGAGCGACTTTCACCCTCACCGAACAGCGTTGCGCGGACCGGCGGGCCGTCACCGTCGACTCCGTGCCCGACGCCCTGGCCGAGCTCGGCGAGCGCTGCGGGCGCTGGCCGCACGCCAGCAGCGTCTGCGACGACGTGCTGCGCTCGATCGACCCCGTCGGCCCGGCGCTGGCCGGCGTGTTGACCGAGTCGCTGGCCTACTCGACACTGCAGGCGGGTCCGGAGTTCGCGCGCTGGCTCGCGCAGCGTGGGCCCGCGCGCGTGCCCGGCAGCGCCGAGCCGGTGCAGGCGCGCCGCGACGGCGACGTCCTGCGGATCAGGTTCAACCGCCCGCGCCGGCACAACGCGTTCTGCACCGGGGCGCGCGCCGCGCTGCTGGAGGCGCTGGCCGTCGCCCGGCTGGACCCGTCGGTGACCGAGGTGGTGCTGAGCGGCAACGGGCCGTCGTTCTGCAGCGGGGGAGACCTGGCCGAGTTCGGCACGCTCGCCGACCCGGCGAGCGCACACCTGGCCCGCACCCGCCACAGCCCCGCCCTGGCGCTCGACGCGCTCACCGCCAGGCTGGGCCGGGACTGCCGCGCCGAGGTGCACGGCCGGGTACTGGGCAGCGGCCTGGAGATGGCGGCCTTCTGCGGGTGGGTCGCCGCGGAGGCCGACTCGGTGTTCGGGCTGCCCGAGCTGGCGCTGGGCCTGATCCCGGGCGCCGGCGGGACCGTCAGCGTGACCCGGCGCATCGGGCGTTGGCGCACCGCGTACCTGGTGTTGTCGGGACGCACCATCGGCGCCGACACCGCGCTCGCCTGGGGGCTGGTGGACGCGATCACCCAGTGACGTCAGAGGCCGCCGCGGGCCACCAGTTGCGTGGCGATCACGTTGCGCTGGATCTCATTGGTGCCCTCGCCGACGATCATCAACGGCGCGTCGCGGAAATACCTTTCGACGTCGTACTCGGTGGAGTAGCCGTAGCCGCCGTGGATGCGCACGGCGTTCAGGGCGATCTCCATCGCCACCTCGGACGCGAACAGCTTGGCCATCCCGGCCTCCATGTCGGCGCGCTCGCCGCTGTCGTAGCGCTCGGCCGCATAGCGGGTGAGTTGACGGGCCGCGGTCAGCTTGGTGGCCATCTCGGCCAGATAGTTGCCGATCGACTGGTGCTGCCAGATCGGCCGGCCGAAGCTCTCCCGCTGCCGGGCATAGTCCAGCGCGTCCTCGAGCGCGGCCGTGGCCACCCCCAGCGCCCGGGCCGCCACCTGGATCCGGCCCGTCTCGAGGCCTTTCATCATCTGCGCGAAACCCCGGCCCGGCTCGCCGCCCAGGACGGCCGAGCGCGGAGCGCGGTAACCGTCGAAGGACAGCTCGCAGGCTTCGACGCCCTTGTAGCCCAGCTTCGGCAGGTCCCGCGAGACCGTCAGGCCGGGCCCGTGCTCGACGAGCAGCACCGAGATGCCCGTGTGCCGCGGCGTGGCGTACGGGTCGGTCTTGCATAGCAGCGCGATCAGCCCGGAGCGGCGCGCGTTGGAGATCCAGGTCTTGGACCCGTTGATCAGCAGGCCGTCGGAGCCGTCGGGCAGCGCGGTCGTCGACATGTTCTGCAGGTCCGAACCACCGTCCGGCTCGGTCAGCGCCATGGTGGCCCGCAGCTCACCGGTGGCCATCGGCGGCAGGTACGTCCGCTTCTGCTCCTCGGTGCCGAACAGCGTCAGCAGCTTGGCCACCACGGTGTGGCCGCCCATCGCGCCGGCCAGGCTCATCCAGCCGCGCGCCAGCTCCTGGGTGACCCGCACGTAACAGGGCGTCGACACCGGCGACCCGCCGTACTCCTCGCCGATCGCCAGGCCGTAGATGCCGATCCGCTTCATCTGCTCGATCCACGCCTCGGGGTAGGTGTTGGCGTGCTCCACCTCGCGGACGGTCGGCTTGACGTCGCGGTCGACGAACGCCCGAACTGTGGCCACCAGCATGTCTTCTTCGTCTGTCACGCATGCCATATTGCCCCCGATCGAACGGGCTGCCAGCATGTGGCGTTGTGACTTACGTTGGAACCCGCGAGGGCGGCCCCTACTTCGACGACCTGTCGGTGGGCCAGGTGTTCGACTGGGCGCCCGCCGCGACGCTCTCGCCCGGCCTGGCGGCCGCACACCAGGCGATCGTGGGGGACCGGTTGCGGCTGTCCCTCGACGGCGCCCTGTGCACCGCGGTGACCGGCGAGCCCGGCCCGCTGGCACACCCGGCGCTGGTCTGCGACGTCGCGATCGGGCAGTCCACCGTGGCCACCCAGCGCGTCAAGGCCAACCTGTTCTACCGCGGTCTGACGTTCCACCGCTTCCCGGTGGTCGGCGACACCATCTACACCCGCACGGAAGTGGTTGGGCTGCGCGCCAACTCGGTGAAGCCGGGACGCGCGCCGACGGGCATGGCGGCGCTGCGGATGATCACGATCGACCACGCCGAGCGCGTGGTGCTCGACTTCTACCGGTGCGCCATGCTGCCGGCGAGCCCCGGCTGGACACCCCCGGCGGAGCCCGGCGACGACCTGTCGGCCATTGGCGCCGACGTGCCGCAGGCATCCGGCCCTACCGTGCACTGGGACGGCGATGTCTTTCGGAAAATGGTGCCCGGCCCGCATTTTGACGCCGGACTGGCTGGTGCGGTGCTGCACAGCACCGGTGACGTGGTCAGCAGTGCTCCCGAACTCGCTCGTCTCACGCTGAACATCGCGGCCGCCCATCACGATTCGCGAATCGGCGGACGCCGGCTCGTTTACGGAGGCCACACCATCGGGCTGGCGTTCGCGCAGGCGAGCAGGTTGCTGCCCAACCTGGCGACGGTGCTGGGCTGGCAGTCCTGCGACCACACCGGGCCGGTGTACGAGGGCGACACCCTCTACAGCGAGCTGCAGGTCGAATCCGCCGAGCCCGCCGGCGACGGGGGCGTCCTCGGGCTTCGCTCACTCGTCTACGCGGCCGGCGACACCGAGGGCGAGCCCGACCGGCCGGTGCTGGACTGGCGTTTCAGCGCGCTGCATTTCTGATCTGAACGGCGGTGGCGCTATGTGGTGTCGCCCCGGGGTCGGCCGTCAGGTCTGGACCGCAACCAAGGACTTGATCAATCCAGCAAATCGTTCGTACCAGATGACCGAGGTGGGAAAGTAGCGGCGCATCTGCGAAATTCCGATCAAGTCGATCTCATCGACCTGCTCCTGCGCGTCCTCACGGGTGTAGGTCCGAACGTGACCACGGTTCCAGCGGATCGACACCTGCACGCGCGCTTCGTAGGGCAGCCACTGCATGCCCGGAAAGAGCCAGTGCGGTTCGATCGGAAAATACCGGTATGGCGTCTGCACCCAATGGCGGTCGGCCAGGG
>NZ_JBYCLG010000384.1:0-4440 GCF_057473785.1 Mycobacterium sp. TH-M103 | reverse complement strand
TGTGGCTACTAGACCTGGTCTTTCACCCGGGGCACCCCACCGCGGTTGGAGGGTTGCCGGCCAGCAAGCCGGGGCTTAGCGCTGGCGCTCATGACCGAGATGAAGCTTATCGCATAACACCGAGTCCGTGCCAACTCTCGGCCAACTCTTGCGGGGCCGCGGCCGTTCACCGGCCCTGGGGGGTCATCGACGACCTTTAGTAGTCTGGCCTGACGAGCGACCGCTCGCCCAAGCTTCCCAGTTGCTGGAGGATGTGGACACAGATGTCCAAGGACGCCAAGATCAAGGTCAAAGGCCCGGTAGTAGAGCTCGACGGTGACGAGATGACCCGCGTCATCTGGAAGCTCATCAAGGACATGCTGATCCTGCCGCATCTCGACATCAACCTGGAGTACTACGACCTGGGCATCGAGCACCGGGACCGCACCGACGACCAGGTCACGATCGACGCCGCCTACGCGATCAAGAAGCACGGGGTGGGCGTCAAGTGCGCGACCATCACCCCCGACGAGGCCCGCGTCCAGGAATTCAACCTGAAGAAGATGTGGCTCTCCCCGAACGGGACGATCCGGAACATCTTGGGCGGCACCATCTTCCGCGAGCCGATCGTGATCTCGAATGTGCCCCGGCTGGTTCCGGGCTGGACCAAGCCGATCGTGATCGGCCGTCACGCATTCGGGGACCAGTACCGGGCGACGAACTTCAAGGTCGACCGGCCCGGCACCGTCACGCTGACGTTCACCCCGTCCGACGGCAGCGAGCCGATGGTGCACGAGGTGGTGACCATCCCCGAGGACGGCGGGGTCGTGATGGGCATGTACAACTTCAAGGACTCGATCCGCGATTTCGCCCGCGCCTCGTTCGCCTACGGCCTGAACGCCAAGTGGCCGGTGTATCTGTCCACCAAGAACACCATCCTCAAGGCCTACGACGGCATGTTCAAAGACGAGTTCCAGCACATCTACGAAACCGAGTTCAAGGACAAGTTCGAGGCCGAGGGGCTCACCTACGAGCATCGGCTCATCGATGACATGGTCGCGGCGTGCCTCAAGTGGGAGGGCGGCTACGTCTGGGCGTGTAAGAACTACGACGGCGACGTGCAGTCCGACACCGTCGCGCAGGGCTACGGGTCGCTGGGGCTGATGACCTCGGTGCTGATGACCGCCGACGGCAAGACGGTCGAGGCCGAAGCGGCCCACGGCACCGTGACCCGGCACTTCCGCCAGTACCAGGCCGGAAAGCCGACCTCCACGAACCCGATCGCGTCGATCTTCGCCTGGACGCGCGGGCTGCAGCACCGCGGCAAGCTCGACAACACACCGGAGGTGTGCGAGTTCGCGCAGACGCTCGAGGACGTCGTCATCGCCACGGTCGAGAGCGGCAAGATGACCAAGGACCTGGCCATCCTCATCGGTCCAGACCAGGAGTGGCAGCAGAGCGAGGAGTTCCTCAACTCGATCGCCGAGAACCTGGAAAAGGAACTGGCGGCCGGCTCCAGCTAACCGGCCGGCGGCTTCGCGGCGCCGCGCGCCGCCGCGCCGCACGAGTCGAGGAAGCCGGTGATCACCCCGGCGACGCGGTCGGGCGCTTCGAACATGGGGATGTGTCCGACGCCGTCGAGCTTGGTGACCTTGTGGTCGTCGGGCAGGTGGGTGGTGAAATGCCGGCTGAACCTGGGCGCGGGCACGACCCTGTCCTTCTCGCAGATCACCAGGTGCGCCGGCACGGCGTTCTCCGCGAGCTCGCGCAGCCCGTGCAGCAGCACGGACTTGACGAGCAGCTGGAAGTAGGCCGGGCAGTGGGCGACGTCGTCGATGCAGCCGAGCAGTTGTTCGTGGCTGACCCCGTCGGGCGATGCGCTGATCGCGTAGGTGGCCAGTCGCCGGCTGAACGGCAGGCGCATCACGCGGGGCCCGAACAGCCAGGCCAGCACCAGCAGCGGGATGCCCAGGACGAACTTGGCGATCACCTCGAACTTGTGGGGGCTCCAGCGTGTCCAGCCGCCGGCCGGCGCGATGCCGGTGACGGAGCGTGCCCGCCCGCGCCGCTCCAGCTCGAAGGCGACCCAGCCGCCCAGCGAGTTGCCGACGATGTGGGCGTCCTGCCAGCCCAGCTCGTCCATCTGTCGCTCGACGTGATCGGCCAGCACCGCCGAGGACAGCAACCAGGTGCCCGCCGCCGGGCCGCCGTTGTGGCCGGCCATCGTCGGCGCGAACACCTCGTAGCGGCCGGTGTCGGCCAACCGCCGGGCAACGTCCTCCCAGACCGCCTGCGACAACAGGAACGGGTGCAACAGCACGACCGGCTCCCCGGAACCCAGATGGATCGGTTGACGACTCCCCATAGCCCGAACCATAAAGCCGGTACCGCCGGTACCGCAAGCGAGCGTCCACGGGGCGCCGCCGGTGGCTGAGGGGGCGGCGGCGGCGCATGAAAAGATCGCAGACATCATGACCACAGCTACCGGATCCAGACGGATTTTCTCCGGCGTGCAGCCCACGTCCGACTCGCTTCACCTCGGCAACGCGCTGGGCGCCGTCGCGCAGTGGGTCGCGCTGCAGGCCGACCACGACGCGTTCTTCTGCGTGGTGGACCTGCACGCCATCACCGTCCCGCAGGACCCCGAGGCGCTGCGCCGCCGGACCCTGGTCACTGCCGCCCAGTACCTCGCGCTGGGCATCGACCCCGGCCGCAGCACCGTGTTCGTGCAAAGCCACGTGCCCGCCCACACCCAGTTGGCATGGGTGCTGGGCTGTTTCACCGGATTCGGGCAGGCGTCGCGCATGACGCAGTTCAAGGACAAGTCGGCGCGCCAGGGCAGCGACTCGACCACCGTGGGCCTGTTCACCTACCCGGTGTTGCAGGCCGCCGACGTGCTCGCCTACGACAGCGATCTCGTCCCGGTGGGGGAGGACCAGCGGCAGCACCTCGAGCTGGCGCGCGACGTCGCGCAGCGGTTCAACGCCCGCTTCCCCGACACCTTCGTGGTTCCCGACGTGCTCATCCCCAAGGCCACCGCCAAGATCTACGATCTCCAGGATCCCACGTCGAAGATGAGCAAGTCCGCGGCCACCGACGCCGGGCTGATCAACCTGCTCGACGATCCGGCCAAGTCCGCCAAGAAGATCCGCTCCGCGGTGACCGACAGCGAACGCGAGATCCGGTTCGACCCCGAGGCCAAGGCCGGCGTGTCCAACCTGCTGACCATCCAGTCGGCGGTCACCGGGGTCGGCGTCGACAAACTGGTCGAGGGCTATGTGGGGCGCGGCTACGGCGACTTGAAGAAGGACACCGCCGAGGCGGTCGTCGAGTTCGCCAGCCCGATCAAGGCCCGCGTCGACGAATTGCTGGCCGATCGCAGCGAACTGGAGGCCGTGCTGGCGGCCGGGGCGCAGCGCGCCGAGGACGTGGCGGGCAAAACGGTCCAGCGGGTCTACGATCGGCTGGGATTTTTTCCGCAGCGGAGGTAGCGCGTTTCCTATGGGCGAACCGGGCAAACCAGGGCTCCTCGACCGGCTGCGGACCCGGTACCAATGGTTCGACCACCTGATGCGCGCCCATGGGCGCTTCGGCGACCGCAACGGCGGGTTCTTCGCGGCAGGCCTGACGTACTACACGATTTTCGCGCTATTCCCTTTGCTGATGGTCGGTTTCGCGGTGTTCGGCTTCGTGCTGGCCGAGCGGCCCCAGCTGCTGGGCACCATCGACGACCACATCCGGTCCCAGGTGACCGGGCCGCTGGGCGACCAGCTGCTCGACCTGATGAACTCGGCGATCGACGCGCGGACCTCGGTCGGCATCATCGGCCTGGCCGCCGCGACCTGGGGTGGCCTGGGTTGGATATCGCACCTGCGTCAGGCGCTGACCGAGATGTGGTGGGAGCAGCGCCTCGAGTCGCCGGGCTTCGTGCACAACAAGCTGTCCGACCTGCTTGCCCTGCTGGGCACGTTCGCGGTGACGATGGCCACCATCGGCCTCACCACCCTCGGCCACGCGGCGCCGCTGGCCGCCGTTTTGAAATGGCTCGGAATGCCAAAACTTTCGGTGTTCGACTGGTTGTTCTGGCTGATCTCGATCGTGATCTCCACGGTGGTGTCGTGGTTGTTGTTCACCTGGATGATCGCGCGACTGCCACGCGGGAAGGTGAGCTTCGTCGACTCGGCCCGGGCGGGGCTGGTGGCCGCGATCGGCTTCGAACTGTTCAAGCAGGTCGGTTCGGTCTACCTGAAGGTGGTCCTGCGCAGCCCGGCCGGGGCCACCTTCGGCCCGGTGCTGGGCCTCATGGTGTTCGCCTATATCACGGCCTATCTCGTCTTGTTCTGCACCGCGTGGGCGGCCACCGCGTCGACGGATCCGCGCGCCCGGCCCGTGGAGCCGCCCCCGCCCGCGATCATCGCCCCGCGGGTCCAGCGGGACGAGGGCCTCAGCGCCCGGCAGGCG
>NZ_JBYCLG010000383.1:0-14607 GCF_057473785.1 Mycobacterium sp. TH-M103 | reverse complement strand
TGAAGGTCTGCAGGTACTCGTCGTGGAAGCAGGGGCGCTTGCAGAAGTAGCCGTACCACGGCTTGAGCGCCTCGGCGGTCGCGCGGTCGGCGACGATCTTGTCGACCCGCGCCCGGATCTCCTCCATCTTGGCGAAGTCCGCCAGCTCGATGTCGCGGCCGCGCTGCTCGGGATCGGCCGATGCGACGCCGTCGCCGTCGTGGCGCATCACCGGGAGCTTGCGGGTGATGCTCGTCCACGCGTCGGCGACGAGGTCCTCGGCGGCCTGCCCACCGGCGGTGAGGATCTGGAAGTTCTCGATGCGCTCGCGCTGCCAGCCCGGCCGCAGCGTGTCGGCCCACCCGGGCTCGGTGGCGCGGTTGGCCCGCACGTCCACCGACGAGGGCGTGCGCTGGAAGACGTAGAGCCGCTGCGCCGCCGCGGCCAGGTGCGGCACGCACTGGACCGCCGTCGCGCCGGTGCCGATGATGCCGACGCGCTTGCCGGCCAGGTTCTCCAGCCGCTCCCCGGTGTAGCCGTAGTCCCACCGGCTGGTGTGGAAGGCGTGGCCACGGAAGCTGCCGAGGCCCTCGATGCCGGGCAGTTTGGGCTTGGCCTGGTAACCGTTGGCCATCGAGACGAACCTGGCCCGCATCTCGTCGCCGTGGTTGGTGCGGATAATCCAGCGGGAAGTCGTTTCTTCCCAGCAGATTTCGTGCACGTCGGTCTGTAGGCATGCGTCGCGGTAGAGGTCGTAGTGCCGCGCGATGCGCTGGCAGTGCGCGAAGATCTCGGCACCCGTGGCGTATTTCTGCGTGGGAATGTAGCCGAGTTCCTCGAGTAACGGTATGTAGACGTAGGATTCGACGTCGCAGGCGATCCCCGGATACCGGTTCCAGTACCAGGTGCCGCCGACGTCGGCCGCCCGGTCGATCAGCCGCACGCTGTCCACGCCCGACTGCCGCAGTCGCGCTCCGGTGAGCAACCCCCCGAAGCCGGCGCCGATGATCGCCACGTCGACCTCGTCGGTGAGCGGGTCGCGGGTGAACGTCCCGTCCGCCCAGGGGTCCTCGGCGAACCCGGCGAAGGCGCCCGCCGTCTCCACGTACTGGGCGATCCCTTCGGGCCGCAGCCGGCGGGCCCGCTCCTCGGCGTATTTGGCGCGCAGCGCCTCGACGTCGAATGCCAGGCCGGTGGTCTCGGTCAAGGTCTCGGGCTCCTGTTCCGCCACCCCGACTATATAATCAATCGTTTGATCATATCAAGGGTGCGTCGCCGAGCAGCGTGCCCCCGACCATCCGCTTGGCCGCCGCCAGCGCCGCGTGGTAGTCCTCCGGCGACAGGGTGGCCGCCAGTTCGGTCAAGCCGTAGACCAGCGAGTAGACGGCTTCGACCGCGCCGTGCGGATTCACCCATCCGGCCAGCTCACCCCGCTGGTGGCCATCGGCGACGACGGTCTCGATGATCTCGCGCAAGGCGTGGAAGCCGGTGTCGTGCGGGGCCCGGTAGCCCGGCGCGGCGGCGCCCTCGGCCCGGATCGCCCACTCGAAGGCGGCCAGGTCGGGATACTCGCGCATCAGCCGGCCCGACTCCTCGAGCAGCGCCTCGATTCGGTCGACGACGTCGCCGGGCCCGGCGGAGGCCGCCCGCAACCGCGGCAGCGCCACCTCGGTCCGCTCCGCGACGGCGGCCTCGATGAGCTCGGACTTGGTCGGGAAGTAGTTATAGAGGCTGGCGCTGGTCACCCGCGCGGTGCGGGCGATCTGGCGGATCGTCGCCCGCGAGTAGCCGACCTCGGCCACGCAGCGCATGGTCGCGGCGATGATCCGCCGCCGGGTCTCCTCGCCGCTGGAGCCGACCGGGCGACCCAGTCGCGTCTTGGTCATCGTGGTGTTCCTCCTGCCGACGCACGGTCCGTCGGGCGCGGCGTCGGCACGGCCGAATACGATCGGATGATCGATTAGTGTGGCACGGGCGCGGAGGTGCGCGGTGGGAGTTCGGCCGCCCAACGGACGGGCGTCACGCGGCATGGCCGGCACCGCGGCCCGGCCGGGCCGCCCGGTGGGCGCCGACGGTGCCCAGACCCGCGCGCGAATCCTGGGCGCAGCCATGCGCTGCGTGGCCGAGGTCGGCTACTCGCGGGCGACGATCCGCCAGATCGCGCGGACCGCCGAGATGACCAGCGGCAGCCTGTATCACTACTTTTCCAACAAGTCCGAGTTGCTCGACGCGGCCGCGCGCGAGATCCAGGAGATCGCCGTGCCCCGGCTGCGGGCCGCCGCCGCGCAAGCCGACGACGTCGTCGGGCGCCTCGAGGCCGTGCTGGAGGAGTCGGATCGGCTGATGCGCGAGTATCCGGACCTCGCCGCGTTCGAGCGGGCGATCCGCGCCGAGACCGCCGTCGCCGGGGCCGCGCGGCCGCCGCACGCGGGACTGCAGGCCCTGCGCGCCGTCATCGGCGAAATCATCGAGGACGCCCGGGCCCGGGGATCGCTGCCCGCCGACACCGATCCGGGCGCCGCGGTGGACGCCCTCTACGCCCTGACGCGGGGTCTGACGGAGCGGGCGGCCAGCCTGGCCCCCGCGCCCTACGCCGCCACGCTGGCCGCGGCCAAAGGGCTGATCCGGGGGACGTTGTTCGCGCGCGGGCCCGGCGGTTCCCGGCGTTGAGCCAGCTCACCGTGCTGCGGCTCAACATGACCAACGTCGCCGATCCGTCGACGCGCCACCGGGCCGCGCTCGAGATGGCGGAGTACGCCGACGGGCACGGATTCACCGCGGTGAGCGGCGAAGAACACCACCCGGCGGCCACCGGTTGGCTCCCGTCGCCGCTCATCCTGGCCGCGGCGCTGGCCGGGCGGACGCGCAACGTGCGCATCAGCATCAACGCCCTGATCGTGCCGCTCTACGACCCGGTTCGCCTCGCCGAGGACGTCGCCGTGCTCGACAACCTCGCCCAAGGCCGATTCGGCTTCGTGGCGGGCATGGGCTACCGGCCCGAGGAGTACCACGCCGCGGGCAGGGGCTGGTCGCGGCGGGCGGCGCTGATGGACGAGTGCCTGGGGGTGCTGATCCAGGCGTGGGGCGACGAGCCCTTCGACTATCGGGGCACGCTCGTCAACGTCACGCCGAAGCCGTGCACGCGTCCGCATCCGGTGTCCTTCGTCGGGGGCATGACCGTCGCGGCGGCCCCCCGCGCGGCGCGCTTCGGACTGCCGTTCTCGCCGCCGATGGCCATGCCCGATCGTCGAAGCCGTGTATCGGCGGGAGCTGAGCGAGCGCGGCAAAACCGGGTTCGTCCACCGCCCCGAGAACGGCAGCACCGTGACGCCGCTGCACGACGATCCCGACGAAGCCTGGACGCGGTACGGCGCGTTCGGGATGAACGAGACCGCCGAATACAGCGCGTGGAAGCGGGCGGGGGTGCCGCGGCCCAACGAAACCGCCGCCGCCTCGATCGAGGCGGGCTGGGCCCGCCTTCGGCTATGGCCGAGAAGGTGCTGACCCGCGTGTCAATCAGCGCGTGGCGTAGCGATCGCGCAGCTTGGTCAGTGTCGCCTCGATGCCCGCGGCGTTGGTCTTGCGGGCGCCGCTGAGTTCGAAGTACTTGTTCTTGACCGGGCCGGCGTCGCGGTAGTCGAACGTCTCGGTGACCCGCGTCAGCGTCGGCGACAGCGCCTCGAACTCCCACCGCCAGCGGTGGCCCATCGGATGACGCCACTCGACCACTTCGTCCGGCGTCAGGGCGGTGATCGTGCTGGTGATGCGGTACGGCACACCATAGAGCTTCATGTTGGTCGAGAACTTCGACCCGACGACGACTTGCGCGGGAGCTTTGACGGTGTCGCGAACGGTGCCCGACCCGTCGAGCTCACAGTGGCGGCGCGGGTCGGCGGCCAGCGCGTAGAGCTCCGACACCGGCGCGGCCACTTCCACGGACCGGCTTACCTGCCGGGGCCCGGCATCGACGACGGTGACGGTCACGATGTCTCCCTCCGGTCAGGCGGCTGCGCCGGGACGAACATTACGCTTCGCCGAGTGGGTCTTGGCGAGAAAGGAAGTCCATAATCATGAGCCAGTCGATCCCGGGCAGGGTGGCGCTGATCACCGGCGCCGCGCGCGGACAGGGCCGGGCACACGCGGTGCGGCTCAGCGCCGAAGGCGCCGACATCATCGCGGTCGACATCGCCGGACCCCTGCCGCCCAGCGTTCCCTACGACTCGGCGACGCCGGACGACCTGGCGGAGACGGCGCGCCTGGTCGGCGCCAACGGCAGGCGGGCCGTCGCCGCAGTGGTGGACATCCGCGACCTCGACGCGCTCAAAGCCGCGGTCGACGGCGCGGTCGGCGAGCTCGGCCGGCTCGACATCATCGTCGCCAACGCCGGCATCTGCAGCCCGGCGCCCTGGGATCGGATCACCCCCGAGGCGTTCCGCGACACCATCGACACGAACGTGACCGGCACCTGGAACACCGTGATGGCCGGTGCGCCGCACATCGTCGACGGCGGTCGCGGCGGCTCGATCGTGCTGATCGGATCGGCCGCCGGCATCAACATGCAGGCGTTCATGATCCACTACACCGCCAGCAAACACGCCGTGGTCGGGATGGCGCGCGCCTTCGCCGCCGAACTCGGCCGGCACAACATCCGCGTCAACAGCCTTAACCCGGGCGCTGTCGCCACCCCGATGGGCACCGGGCGGATGCGCGACGCGTTGCGTTCGGCCGCCGACAGCTACCCGCATCTGCGCGGCCTGCACAAGCCGCTGCTGCCGGAAGGCGTCGCGCAGCCCGAGGACGTCGCCGACGCGGTCGCCTGGCTGGTTTCCGACGCGTCCCGGCTGGTGACGGCCAGTCAGGTGTCGGTGGACATCGGGGTCGGCTACGTCTGAGGCCGGCTAGGCATACCTTGGGGGTGGCGGTGTTCGCCGGGTTGATACCCCTGCCGGGGATGAGGGAAGGAGCGTCGTGGCGACGAGCGAATACCAGGTCACCGGGATGACCTGTGGGCACTGCGAGGCCGCCGTACGCGGCGAGGTGAGCCAGCTCCCGGGCGTCGAGCGGGTGGACGTGAGCGCGGACACCGGCAGACTCGTCGTCACTAGTTCCACGCCACTGGACCCCGCCGCGGTGCTCGCGGCCGTGGACGAGGCCGGCTTCGAAGCGGTCCCCGTGGCGTGAGCGCGGACCCACCGATGCCCGAGAGCGCCGCGATGGCGTTCTGCAGCGTCTTCGTCGTCGGTAACGGTTTGCGCCCGCGCTCGTTTGCCGCCGGGACGCGCCCGGGCGGTATGGGATAGTTGATTCCGGCCTTTCGCGTCATCGCTGGGGGAACATGATGCCGGCCGCGACGGAATTAGCGAAGGTCAGGACTGTTGAGCAACTTCTTCGACCGGCTGTCTTTGCTGCACGGCTGGTTGCCGGCGACGGCCCAGGGGTTGGCGCTGTTCGTGACCTTCGCCGCGGTCGGGTGGCACCGTCGGCGTTGGCGTAGCTGGGCGCTGCCCGCGGTGCTGGGCGTCGCGGCGGCGGTGACCGCGCTGTCGTACTGGTACATCACGACGCTGGGCGTGGCCGGCGACCCTGCCCCGGTCACGCTGTGGCTTTGGATAGGGATGAGCGGACTCGCCGCCGCGGTGCTCGTGCTCGGCTGGCCGGGTGCCCGGTGGTGGCGGCGCGGGCTGGCGCTGCTGTCGGTGCCCCTGTGCGCGCTGTGCGCGACCCTGGCGCTGAACGGCTGGGTCGGCTACTTCCCCACGGTGCGCGCCGCGTGGAATCAGCTCACGGGGGTGCCGCTGCCCGACCAGATCGACCGGCTACGGGTGACCGAGATGCAGATCGCGCGGACCCGGCCGACCAAGGGCGTCGTGGTGCCGGTGATGACCGGCACCGACGGGTCGCACTTCCCGCACCGCCAGGAGCTGGTGTACCTGCCGCCGGCCTGGTTCGGCAGCAATCCGCCGCCGCGGCTGCCGGCGGTGCTGATGATCAGTTCGGCCTTCAACACCCCGGCCGACTGGCTGCGCGCGGGTAACGCGTTCAACACCGTCGACGACTTCGCCGCCCGCCATCACGGATTCGCGCCGGCCCTGGTGTTCGCCGACGCCACCGGCTCGTTCGACAACGACACCGAGTGCGTCAACGGCCGCCGCGGCAATGCGGCCGACCACCTGACCAAAGACGTCGTCCCGTTCGTCGTCTCGAATTTCGGCGTGAGTGCCGACCGCGCCAACTGGGGCGTCGTGGGCTGGTCGATGGGCGGTACGTGCGCCGTGGACCTGACCGTCATGCACCCGGAGACGTTCAGCGCGTTCGTCGACATCGCCGGTGACCGCGGGCCCGACATCGGCGGGCGGGAGCAGACGATCACCCGGCTGTTCGCCGGCGACGCCGCCGCCTGGGCGTCGTTCGACCCGGCGACCGTCATGGCCCGGCACGGTCACTACTCCGGGGTGTCGGGATGGTTCGACGTTCCCTCGTCGAGGACCCAGAACCTCGCCGAGGCCGGCACCACCCTCGCCACCGCGAGCGTCGACCCCGCCGCCAACCCCGAGGGTCAGGACACCGCAGCCCGGGCGCTGTGCGAGATCGCCGGCGCACACGGCATCGACTGCGCGGTGGTCACCCAGCCGGGCCGGCACGACTGGCCGTTCGCCGCCCAGGCGTTCGCCGCCTCGCTGCCGTGGCTGGCCGCGAAACTGAACACTCCCGAGACCGAACCCGTCCCGTTCCGGCACTGACCGCGGCCCGGTGCGGCCGCGCACGCGGACCCGGCCGAGCGGGGCGGGAAAACGTTGCCGATTCGATACGAATTTCACAGCTGACCCTCCCGTCACGAACCCGGCGCATTTGCTGCGGCGGTGCTACCGTTCGCTGCTGTGACGGCAAGGTCGGGCCATGCGGACGGTCGGCGCGCGGGACGGCCCGGTGCGCGCGGCCCACGGGCCCTCCGCCCGACCGGCTCAGGGCCGGCCCGGTGATGAACCGCCGCCGCTTCCTCGGGTCGCTCGCCGCGTCGGTGGTCGCCGGCGTCGGTGCCGCCCGCCTCGTCGTCGATCCGCCACCCCGGACGTTCGCGCAGGCCGCGGCAGGTTCCGTGCCCACCTCCGGTCCCCCCGCCCCGCAGGCCCTGTTGCCGCCCCCGCCGCCGAGCGCGCGCATCCCGCTACCCGGCGGCGGCGCACTGCGCACGATTCCCGGCCAAGGCGATCTGCTCGCGCTGACCCTCGACGACGGCGTCAACAGCGATGTGGTCCGCGCCTACACGCAACTCGCCCGGGACACCGGTGTGCGGATGACGTTCTTCGTCAACGGTATCTACGACTCCTGGACCGAGAACCGCGACATGTTGCTGCCGCTGGTGGAATCCGGGCAGATTCAGCTCGGCAACCACACCTGGTCGCATCCGGACCTAACGGCGGTGTCCCACAGCAGGATTGCCGACGAACTCACCCGCAACGACGAATTCCTGAAGAAGACCTACGGCGTCGGCGCGAAACCCTACTACCGGCCCCCCTATGCCAAGCGCAACGCCACCGTCGACGGGGTGGCAGCCTACCTCGGCTATACCGCCCCGACGTTATGGTCGGGCTCGTTGTCGGATTCGACGTTGATCACCGAGGACTACATCGTGCAGATGGCCGACCAGTACTTCACCCCGCAGGCCATCGTGATCGGTCACCTCAACCACCTGCCCGTCACGCACGTCTACCCGCAACTGATCGACATCATCCGGTCGCGGAGCCTGCGTACCGTCACGCTCAACGACGTGTTCCTCAGAACCCCGTAGCGGGCAAGCGCCGTCAGACGTCGGGCGTCGGAGAATTGGCGGCGAGCAACAGTTGCAGGCTCTCCCGCAGTTCGGTCAACCGGCGGCGCCCCAGGGTGGTCTCCCAGCGCGCCTCCAATTCCATTGCGCTGGAGTGCATTACACGCAGGGCATGGCGGCCTCGCGCAGTCAGATCGACGATCCGCGCGCGGGCGTCGTGGGGATCGGGCACCCGGGCGACATAGCCCTGCCGCTCCAGGGCGGCGATCCCCTGGGCCACCGCCTGCCGACTCACCTTGAGGCGGTCGGCGAGGTCGGACGCGTGCATCCCCCCGTTCATCAGCGGGACCAGCGCAACCGCCTGCGCGGGGCGGATCCCGTCGAGCCCCGCCGCGGCAAACGCGGCACGCAGGTGGGGAGCCCGCGACGCCGCCAGGAGGTTCACCAAAGTCGGCAGGGTGGGCTCCCAGTCGACGTCGCGCATGACGAACAGTGTGCCACGATCCCCGCGATTGACAATTTACTTGTCAAAAACGGGCGCCGCCGCCACGTTGAGATCATGCGATCTCGATGTGCCCGGGCGCTGGGCGGGTTCCTGCTGCCGATCCTGGTCGTCGTGCTCGGCGGGCGCCTGGGCGGCGGACATGCGACGGGAATGCCAGGGCCCCAACCGATCCCGGTGGGACAGTCCACCCAGACCATCCGATCGGGCGGCGTCGCCAGGACCTTCCACCTGTACCGCCCGCCGGGATTGACCGACGCGGTGCCGTTGGTGGTGATGCTGCACGGGGGCTTCGGCAGCGGCGCCCAGGCCGAGCGCTCCTATCGCTGAAACGCCGGGACCTGTTGCGGCGAACCCCGGCGCGGCAACGTCGACGATGTCGCATTCATCACGTCGATGGTGGGCGCCATCGAGGAGCAGATGCCGATCGACCGCACCCGCGTCTATGTGACCGGGGTGTCGAACGGGGCCATGATGGCGTTGCGCCTGGGCTGTCAGAGCGACATTTTCGCCGCGATCGCCCCGGTGGCGGGCACCCTGCTGGCCGACTGCCCGCGGGCCCGGCCGGCGTCGGTCCTGCAGATCCACGGCACCGAGACGACCGGGTGCGGTATGCCGGCGGGCCCGGAAAAGCGTTCGGGGTCAACGGCGCCCCGCGTGTCGACGGGCCCTCGGCGGAGTCGGTCAACGCCACCTGGCGTGCCACCGACGCCTGCGGGCCGCCCACCTCGGCCACCGCCGGCGACGTCACCACGCAAACCGCCGGCTGCGCCGACGGGCGGACCGTGGAGTTGATCTCGGTGGCCGGCGCGGGGCACCAGTGGCCCGGCGGCGCGCGCACGCCGCTGGCCGAGCTCGCCGGCGTACCCGAGCCGTCGACGGCGCTGGATGCGACCGACACCATCTGGCGATTCTTCGACGCGCACCGCGGCTAGACCGGCCAACCCAATCTCTAAAACTTTAGAGAGTACCTTCCGCTGACGGGCGGTGATTGTTACCGTTCCGTAATGCGCCGGTTTGGGGGAATCTTCGCTGTCCTACTGCTGATCGTTGCCGCATCGGCCGGCGTAGCAGACGCCCGGGCCGACGGCGGCGACGAGCCGCGATACGCCGAGTTCTACCTTCCGCCGGACCCGCTGCCGCCCGGCCGGCCCGGTGACCTGATCCGCACCGAGCCGTCGCGGCTGGTGCTTGAGCCCTCCGGCCAGTTGGGCGCGATCATGGCCACCGGCACCCGGATCATGTACCGCAGCACCGACACCCGTGGCAATCCGATCGCGGTCACCGGCACCTACTTCGAGCCCTACAACGACTGGCCGGGCAACGGACCGCGGCCCCTGATCAGCTATGCGCCCGGCACGCAAGGCCAGGGCAATCAATGCGCCCCATCGCGAATGTTCAACCAGGGCATCCACTATTCGGGTGGCTGGGACATCATGTTCAACTACGAAGAGATGTTCGTCGCCACCATGGTCGCCCGTGGCTTCGCCGTCGTGATGACCGACTACGAAGGCCTCGGCACCGTCTCCATGCACACCTACGTGGGCCGGGTGGCCGAGGGACAAGCGGTGCTCGACGCTGCCCGGGCGGCCATGCACTTGCCCGAAACTTCCCTGGATCCGCATGGGCCCGTTGCCTTCTGGGGATATTCCCAAGGCGGCGGCGCGACCGCGTCGGCAGCCGAACTTGCCTCGTCCTACGCCCCGGAGCTACACATCGTGGGTACCTACGCCGGGGCGCCGCCAGCCAACCTCAAGGAGCTGTTCCCCTACGCCGACGGCAGCGCCCTGGTCGGCGTCGTCGGATATGCGCTCAACAGCGTGATGGCCGCCTATCCCGAAGCCGCCGACCTGATCCGCTCGAAGATGACTCCGCGCGGGCTGGCGATGCTGGAGTCGGTGTCGCGGCAATGCGTCGGCCAGACCATCCTCGACTTCATGTTCCGTCACCTGCAGCCTTACTTCACCGAAGACATCGGCCAGTTGGTCAACGAGGAACCGTTCAGCACCCTGCTGGACGAGCAGAGGATCGGCCGCCACAAACCCAACGCGCCGGTGCTGATCGACAGCAACCGTTACGACCCGCTGGTGCCATGGACGGCGGCGAACCAACTCGGCCGCGACTGGTGCGACCAGGGCGCCGACGTCGAATTCCGCACCAACGAAGAGCCGCCCTTCCTCAACAAGCTCGTCATCAATCACGCCCTGCCAATGCTCGTCGACGGTGAACCGGCCATGCAGTGGGTCGCCGCCCGCTTCAACGGCGAACCCACAGCGCCGAACTGTGGTGATTTCTGAACCCTCTGGGGTCCCTCGTCCGGCGGATAGACTGGGCGCATCGCTGCACGTAGAAAGCACAACGCGCCCGCGCGGCGGCGCCAGCTCGCCGACGCCGCGATCGAACTGCTCGGCGAGAACGGGGTCCACGGCGTCAGTCACCCGAAGGTCGATGAGCACGCCGGCGTGCCGGCCGGCACCGCGTCGTTCTACTTCCGGACCCGCAAGGCGCTGCTGCACGCCGTCGCCACCCGGCTCGCCGAACTCGACGTGGCCGACTTCTCGCTGGTGGCCGAACTTGCCGAGGACCAGTCGACGCAATTCACGGGCACCGCGGGGCTGGCCCGCATCGTCATGTACGTCAACAGCGAACCCTGGTTGACCCGCGCCAAGGCGCGTTACGAGCTCGTGTTGCTCGCCGGCCGAGATCCCGAGCTGACGGCGATCCTGAGTGAGTCCGCGGCGCGGCTGTACGCGCTGGCACGCGAGGCCGTGACGCAGTGGTATCCCGCCGGCAGCGCGCCGGACCCGGCGCTGATCGAAGACCAGGCAGTCGCCACGCTGGCGTTCATCAACGGGGTCATGTTGACCTTCGTGGCGGGCCAGCCCGTCGTCGATGACGCCGAACGCCTCGACCGCCTGATCCGGGGCGTCATCGCGGGCGTGGCGCAAGTCCGCGGCGGCTGACGCATGGGCCGACATCACCGGCGGTAGCGTCTTGGGCATGTCAGATGCGTCACCACTGCACGACCGACGGATCCTGGTCACCGGCGCAGCGACGGGGATCGGCGCGGCCGCCGTCGGAGTCCTCACCCAGGCGGGCGCCGAGGTCGTCGCCACCTACCACCGGACACCGCCGCCCAACGACCTCGCGGCCACCTGGCTGCAGTGCGATGCCCGCGATCCCGACGCGGTCTCGGCGACGGTGCACGGTGCTGCCGAACACCTGGGCGGGCTCGACGTGCTGGTCAACGCCGCCGGGCTGTGGCAGGCCGGGATACCGGGATACATCGGCCCCGAAGAGATCTCGTTCCTGCTGGACACCAACGTCAAGGCGACGATCCTGACCAACCAGGCCGTCTACGCGGTGATGAAGGACCAGGATCCCAAGGGCGGCAAGATCATCAACTTCGGTTCGTCGGAAGCCGCTATGGGTAGCCCGATCTCGGCCGTCTACGCCGCCACCAAGGGAGCCGTGCAGGCGTGGACGCGGTCGGCCGCCAAGGCCTGGGCCGCCGACAAGGTCACCGTCAACGCGCTGGCGCCGGCGGTACAGACGCCCGGCGCCGAGCGGTTGCGGGAGTTCTTGGGCCCCGAGGCCGGCGCGCTCATCGACCAGCAGATGCAGATGATGATCCCGCTCGGCGGCACGCTGGGGGATCCCGCGCGCGACGTCGGCCCCATGCTGGTATTCCTGGCCGGTTCCGGCTCGGACTTCATCACCGGGCAACTGCTCGCCGTCGATGGCGGGCTGATGATGGTGGGCGGATAGGGCGCCGCGGCGCCCCGCTAGTATAAGACGGACCGTCTCGTCTCGTTAACGTTGAGTAGGTGGCCCCGATGACCGAGGACACGATTCAGGCGCTGCTGCGCAAGCGCATGTCGGATACGGCGGTGGCCGTCAAACACGCCGATTTGCAATGGGATTGGGACCGATACCTCGCCGAGGCAGCGGCCCGCGCGGCGGCCCTGATCGCCGCCGCCGACCCGGAGCGGCCGTTGCACGTCGGCGCGCTGCTGGGCAACAACCCCGAGATGCTGAGCCAGATGGCGGCGGCCGGGCTCGGCGGCTACGTGCTGTGCGGCCTGAACACCACCCGGCGCGGCGAGGCGCTGGCCGCCGACATCTCGCGCGCACACTGCCAGTTCGTCGTGACCGACGCCGAACACCGGCCGCTGCTGGACGGCCTGGACCTCGAGGGGACGCGGGTCCTGGACACCTCGACACCGCAGTGGGCCGAATTCGTCGCGGCCGCCGGTGAACTCGTCCCCCATCGGCAGGTCACCGCGATGGACCCGTTCATGATGATCTTCACCTCCGGCACGAGCGGAAACCCCAAGGCCGTGCAGGTCTCCCACCTGATGGCCACGTTCGCCGGCCTCAACCTGGCCCAGCGCTTCGCCCTGACCGAGCGGGACACCTGCTATGTGTCCATGCCGCTGTTCCACTCCAACGCGGTGGTCGCGGGCTGGGCTCCCGCGGTGGTCTCCGGCGCGGCGATCGTGCCGGCGAAGTTCTCGGCGAGCAGCTTCCTCGACGACGTCCGCCGCTACGGCGCGACCTACATGAACTACGTGGGCAAGCCGCTCGCCTACATCCTGGCCACCCCGGAACGCGACGACGACGCCGACAACCCGCTGCGCGTCGCCTTCGGTAACGAGGCCAACGACAAGGACATCGAGGAGTTCGCGCGCCGCTTCGGTGTCCAGGTCGAGGACGGCTTCGGCTCCACCGAGAACGCCGTCATGGTGATCCGCGAACCCGGCACGCCCAAGGGCTCGATCGGCCGGGGGGCCGAGGGGGTCGCGGTGTACAACAGCGACACCGTCACCGAGTGCGCGATCGCGCGGTTCGACGCCGACGGCGCGCTCGCCAACGCCGACGAGGCGATCGGCGAGCTGGTCAACACGACGGGTTCGGGCTTCTTCACCGGCTACTACAACGACCCAGACGCCAACGCCGAGCGCATGCGCCACGGCATGTACTGGTCGGGCGACCTCGCCTACAAGGACGCCGACGGCTGGATCTACCTGGCCGGGCGCACCGCCGACTGGATGCGGGTGGACGGCGAGAACCTGACCGCGGCGCCGATCGAACGGATCCTGTTGCGCCACGGCGCAATCAACCGCATCGCGGTGTACGCCGTCCCGGACGAGCGCGTCGGCGACCAGGTGATGGCCGCGGTCGTGCTCAACGAAGGCCACACCCTCGACCCCGACTCGTTCGCGGCGTTCCTCGACGCCCAGCCCGACCTGTCACCCAAGGCCCGCCCGCGGTATGTCCGCATCGCCGCCGACCTGCCCAGCACCGCCACCCACAAGGTGCTCAAACGCCGGCTGATCGCCGAGGGCACGACGATAGGCGAGGGCGAAACGCTCTGGGAGCGCGAACCGCGCGGCACCGCCTACCGCAGCGCCGCACCTACTCCCGCGGCGCGCGGCGGCGGATCTGCCCCTTCGACCGCCGCACCCGTTTGACCGGATCCCTGGCCGTGCCGCAGGCGATCTCGTCGCACAGTTGCGTGATGTTGGCGATGTCCGCGTACAGGCCGCGGATCGCGTAGTCCAGGACGGCGAAGGAGAAGCGCTCCCGTCGCGCCGAACGGCGTCACGGCCACCACCACCGCGGCCGGGCCGGTGTGGGCGGTGATGTCCTCGAGCGTCCACCCGTCGGTCAGGTCGGTGACCACGATGTCGGCGCCGGCCAGCAGCGCAGCGATCTGCGCCTCGTCGCGGCGCACGACCGAGCGCTTGCCGGCCGCGAGGTAGTCGAACAGCGCTCCGGGCGCCCCGCCAGCCGACCAGCGGCGCATCGAATCTCCCTGTGGGGATTCGAGTTTGACGACGTCGGCCCCGGCGTCGGCGAACATCTTGCCGCAGTACGATGCGGCGATGCCGTTGGACGACTCCAGCACGCGCCAGTCGGCGAAGGGGGCCGTCACGTTCAGTGGCCCAAAGTGGTCGCGCGTCCCGCGATCCCGGTCACCTCGGCCGTCACCGGCTGCGCTCCCTGTGCCCGCGAGGCGAATTGGGTCATGCGCGTCCAGGCGTCGCGGTCCCGCCGGCCGGCCCGGTGCCCGACGTGGGTGACCACGTCGACGTCGGTGGCCTGGGCGCGCAGGTACCCGGCCAGTCGGCGGGCTCGTAGCGCAGCATCGTGACGTCGTGCTCGGGATAGTCGAAGAAGACCGGACGCACCCGCATCCCGACCCGCAGGCCGTCGGGATCGACGTTGACCATCTCGGTGGAAAGCCTCGGTCCCTCATCCCATTCGACGATGGCGAGCAGTTGCGGCACGGCGTCGGCGAAGTGCGGGCCGACGGGCCTGCGGGCCACCGTGTAGGTGTACAGCGTTCCCAGGC
>NZ_JBYCLG010000382.1:0-4389 GCF_057473785.1 Mycobacterium sp. TH-M103 | reverse complement strand
CCCGATGCCGACGCTTGGCTCCAGATGCGCTTTCTGGCTGGGGGCTCATATGTATCTGCTGCTCCTGAGGGGCTCCTTGACGCGCACTGCCAGTCCGCTAATCACGGTAGTCACAGGAGTACCCCCGAATCCAAATCGCAAGCCTGTGCGTTCAACCACACCAGCGTTGTTTTCCCAGTTCGGGCGACGTGATGCTCGTCATGCCGGGGGCCGCCGCGACGATCCCCAGGGCCCTACAGGCCCACGAGCGGACGCAGCACCGCGCCGGCGGCGGCAATCACCCCGGGCGTGTAGAACGGAACGTTGATGATGAGGCTGTCGATGCCCGCGTCGAGCACCTTGGTCTTGAGCTGCTCGGCGACCGATTCGGCGCCGCCAACCACCATGCGCTGGCTCATCTCGGCGGGAACCTGGTCGGGTTTGGCGTTGTCGTCGACGAGCGCGGTGACCAGCATGCTGGTTTCCAGTGTCGCCGGGTCGCGGCCGATCTCCTCGCACTGCTGACGCACCACCTGCAGCTTGCGCGGCACCTCGTCGAACCCGGCGATCACGTTGAGGTGGTCGAAGTGCCGCGCCGCCAACGGGATCGTCTTCTTCTCGCCGCTTCCACCGATCATCAACGGGATGTGCTCGCGGTAGCGGGGGTTGGCCAGCGCCTCCGTCGCGCGATACCACTTGCCCGAGAAGCTCGGCCGCTCGCCCTTGAGCATCGGCAGGATGATCTGCAGCGCCTCGTCGAGCCGGTTGAACCTGTCGGTGAAGGTGCCGAACTCGAAACCGAGCTGGTCGTGTTCGAGTTCGAACCAGCCGGTGCCGATGCCCAAGATGGCCCGGCCCCTGCTCACCACGTCCAGCGTGGTGATGGTCTTGGCCAGCAAGGTGGGGTTGCGGTAGGTGTTGCCGGTCACCAGGGTCCCCAACTGCACCCGCTCGGTGGCGGTGGCCAGCGCCCCCAGGGCGGTGTAGGCCTCCAGCATCGGCTGGTCGGGTGAGCCCAGCATGGGCAGCTGGTAGAAGTGGTCCATCACGAAAACCGAGTCGAAACCGGCCGATTCGGCCTCACGGGCCTGGGCGATCACGGTGGGAAAGAGCTGATCCACCCCTGTGCCGTAGGAGAAGTTGGGAATCTGCAGACCGAGTCGTATAGCCACGCTAGTTACCGTAGCGATCGGCCCACGGCGCCGAAACCGGTGGGACGCGCCAACCGCAACGGGCTCAGGCGAACTGGGTCAACGCGCCGTGGCTGACGTGCAGGGTCTGGCCGGTGATGTGGCGGGCGGCCGGAGTGGTGAGGAACAGCGCCAGGCGGGCGAATTCCGCCGCCACGGGCGGGGGCGTACGCGACAGGCCGTCGTAACCGGGCTGGGCGCTGCGCCCACAGGCGACGGCGTTAACGGTGATCCCGCGCGTGCCGAATACCACGGCCTGCCCGGCGACCCAGCTCGACAGCGCGGCCTTGATGGCGGCGTCGATGCTGCCCGCCGGGGGGTTCTCCGTCACCACCCCGACGATGGACCCGCCGGAGCGCAGATGGTCGCCGACGGCCTGCACGGTCAGCACGGCCGACAGCACTGTCGCGTCGAGGGCGTTGCGCCAGGCCTGCGCGGTGTCGGCGATCGAGTATGTCCGCGGGTCGCCGGCCTCCCAGGACGGGACCGGCACGTGGACGATGGTGTCCAGGTGGCGGGGGAGGAGCCCGCGGGCGTCTTCAAGGCTGGCCGGGTCGGTGGTGTCGCAGACGATCGCGTCCACGTCGAGTTCCTTGGCGGCGATCTCGAGGTCACTGCGGCGCGCGCCCACCAGCGTCACCTTGTGACCGGCGTCGCGGAAACCCTCGGCCACTGTGCGCCCCAGGTCGGTGTCCCCACCGGTGACCAGCACGTCCACTGCCATGACCTCCTCGTGTTCACCGTCGAACCCGCAGACCCGACTCAACTCATGTTACTGGACGGTAGCTAGCCAATGAAATCCCCGGCGCCGCGACGCGCGGGCCAATTGGGTAACTATTCGGCCATCACCGCAATCCCCCCGGGACGCGCACCGCCCGTTAGGGTGCATGCGTGCGTCCGGTCGGGTTCACGGCTTGTCTGGTGTCGGCGGCGCTGCTGGCCGCGCCCGTCGGGTGCGCCCGGAAATCGCCCTCGCCCCGATCCGCCGGATCGGTCGTCGTGTTCGCCGCGGCCTCGCTGAGGCCCCTCTTCACCCAGATCGGACAGCGGTTCAAGGCCGACCATCCCGGCGACGGCGCCGATTTCGAGTTCGCCGGTTCCTCCGAGCTGGCGACGCAGCTGACTCAGGGCGCCCCCGCCGACGTCTTCGCGTCGGCCGACACGGCGCAGATGGACACCGTCGCCACAGCCGGACTGCTGGATGGCGACCCGGCGGGCTTCGCCTCGAACACGCTGGTGATCGTGACCGCTCCCGGGAACCCGAAGAAGACCGCGAGCTTCGCCGACCTGGCCGGGCCGGGCCGGGCCGTGGTGATCTGCCAACCGCCGGTGCCGTGCGGGTCGGCGACCCGACGCATCGAAGACGACACCGGCGTACACCTGACGCCGGTCAGCGAGGAACTCAGCGTGACCGACGTCCTCGACAAGGTCACCACGGGTCAGGCCGACGCCGGGCTGGTGTATGTCTCCGACGCCAAGAGCGCCGGCGACAAGGTGGCGTCCGTCGACTTTCCCGAGGCGGCCAGCGCTGTCAACACCCACCCCATCGCGGTGCTGAAGCATGCGCCGCACCCCGCGGCGGCGCGGCGGTTCGTCGAACTGGTGATGTCCGGTCCCGGCCAGCAAGCGCTGGCCCGGGCGGGGTTCGCTAAGCCCTGACGCCGGCCGTGCCTTCCCCCGTCAACCTGCCGCGCTGGGTGTACGTGCCGGCCGCGGTGGGCACCGTCTTCGTGGTGCTGCCGCTGCTGGCGATCGCGGCCAAGGTCGACTGGCCGAATTTGTGGTCCCTGATCACCAGCTCGTCGTCGAGGACCGCGCTGTTGCTGAGCCTGAAGACCGCGACCGCCAGCACCGTGCTGTGCGTGCTGCTGGGGGTCCCGATGGCGCTCGTGCTGGCGCGCAGCGCGACGCGCCTGGTGCGGCTGATGCGGCCGCTGATGGGGCCGACTACGAGGTGGTCGCGGCGACGCTGGGGGTCCGGCCCAGCGCGGTCTGGTGGCGGGTCACGCTCCCGCTGCTGCGGCCGGGCCTGGTGTCGGGGCGGTGCTGGCGTTCGCGCGTTCACTGGGGGAGTTCGGCGCGACGCTGACGTTCGCCGGTTCGCGGCAAGGGGTGACCCGCACCCTGCCGCTGGAGATCTACCTGCAGCGGGTCACCGACGCCAACGCCGCCGTGGCATTGTCGATCCTGTTGGTGGCGGTCGCGGCGCTGGTGGTGCTGGGCCTGGGGGCGCGCGGACTGACCGCGAACGACGGCAGGTAGCCGCCCGGTTACCGGGTGCCCTTTCCAGGCGCGGGCCGCTGAACGACGATGAACTGAGCCGCCTTTCCCGCTTGATACCCCCAGGGGTACCCTGGGAGCGTCGAGCCGCATCACCGTTGTGGCCTGGTCCGACCGAGGAGCATCAATGGCACGAGTCGTCATCCTCGGCGCTGGCATCGCGGGACACACCGCCGCGCTGCACCTGCGCCGATGGCTATCCCGCAAGCACGAGGTCGTCGTGATTTCGCCCAACGCCGACTGGAACTGGATCCCATCGAACATCTGGGTCGGCGTCGGCCGGATGGAAGCGGACAAGGTGCTGATTCCGCTGAAACCGATCTATGACCGCAAGGGCATCATCTTCCATCAGGCGCGCGCGACCGCGATCCGTCCCGAGGGATCGGGCGGTGAGGCGTCGCCGACGGTGGACTTCACCTATACCGACCCCGAGCACAACGGCCAGACCGGCTCAGTGGTGTACCACTACCTGATCAACGCCACCGGCCCGCAGCTGAACTTCGCGGCCACGCCCGGCCTGGGCCCGGACGGGCACTCTTACTCCGTGTGCACCGCCGACCACGCGATCGAGGCGTCCGCCGCGCTGCACAAGGTGATGGCCAAGATGCGGGCCGGCGAGAAGCAGCGCCTGGTGATCGGCGTGGGACACGGCACCTGCACCTGCGAGGGGGCGGCGTTCGAGTACACCTTCAACGTCGAACACACGCTGCGCGCGGCCGGCCTGCGCGACATGGCCGAGATCGTCTACCTCACCAACGAATACGAGCTCGGCGACTTCGGCGTCGACGGCATGCAGTTCGAGGACAAGGGCTTTCTGCAGTCCAGCCGGATGTGGACCGAGTCGCTGTTCCGCGAGCGCGGCGTCAAGGCCATCACCCAGGCCGCCGTGCACGAGGTGATGGAAGGCAAGCTGCGCTATGAGCAGCTCGACGGCAAGGAG
>NZ_JBYCLG010000381.1:0-9987 GCF_057473785.1 Mycobacterium sp. TH-M103 | reverse complement strand
CGACGGCGTCAACGACGCCCCCGCGCTGGTGCAGGCCGACCTGGGCATCGCGATCGGCACCGGCACCGACGTGGCCATCGAGGCCTCCGACATCACCTTGATGTCCGGCCAACTCGACGGTGTGGTGCGCTCGCTGCAGCTCTCGCGCCAAACCCTGCGCACGATTCACCAGAACCTGGGTTGGGCGTTCGGCTACAACACCGCCGCGATCCCGCTGGCCGCATTCGGGGTGCTCAACCCCGTCGTGGCGGGCGCGGCGATGGGCCTGTCCTCGGTCAGCGTGGTCACCAACTCGCTGCGGCTGCGCCACTTCGGCCGCGACACGACGATCAAGGCCCTGCCCGAGCGGACCGCGACCGTATGATCCACGGTGTCCTGCTGAGGTGGGTCGTCACGGGATTGTTCGCGCTGGGCGCGATCGAGTGCGCCCTGCCGATCCTGACCCGGCGCCGGCCCTGGCCGATGGTCCTCAGTCACGGTTTGCACGTGGTGATGGCGGTCGCGATGGCGGCCATGGCCTGGCCGTGGAGCATGCGCGCCCCGACCACGGCACTGACGGTGGTGTTCCTGCTGGCGGCGGCGTGGTTTGCGACGATGGCCCTCGCCGCCGCCCGCACGCCCGCCCAGCGGCGGTTGAGCGGCTACCACGTTCTGATGATGCTGGCGACGGCTTGGATGTATGCCGCCATGAACGGCCCCCCGACCACCGCCCCGGCGCCTGCCCGATCCGGCGCCGCGATGCCGGGCATGGACATGGCCGCAACGGGCACACCACCGTACGCCGCCTGGATCACCGCCATGGACTGGCTCGGCGCCCTGATCTTCGGGGCCGCAACGCTTTTCTGGACGCTGCGTTACCTCACCGGCACCGCCCGCCTCAAATCTTTGGGAAACCTCGCACAAGCCGCCATGGCCGCCGGAATGGCCGTCCTGTTCCTTGCCGCGGTGTCCCGCATCTGACCGTTGACCCGGTGTGGCGAACCGAAATTTCCGCGGCACACGGCACAGCATCGCCCGGGTATGAATCGATGCCGTACGGTCGAGGAAGCCTGCCCCGGTGGCGCCGATGCAGTGACCCGGGGGCACGAACGCCGCCGGTTTTCGCCGCTGTGCACGTCCGCTGTCTAACGAGAGGGTTGCTCGAGAGTTGACCGATACCACCACGCCGGTGGCGGACGAGCGCGACGAACGGCCGCGTGCGGCGATGCGCCGTCGCCTCCGGTGGCTGCGGTGGGCGCTGCTGTCGGTGTGGGGCCCGGGCCTGGTGGTGATGTTCGCCGACACCGACGCCGGCTCGCTGATCACCGCCGCGCAGTCCGGCGACCGCTGGGGCTACCGCATGGTGTTGCCGCAGCTGATCTTGATGCCGATCCTCTATGTCGTCCAGGAGATGACGGTGCGGCTGGGCATCGTCACCCGCCGGGGGCACGGCGCGCTCATCCGGGAACGGTTCGGCCGCGGCTGGGCGTGGGTCTCGGCGTTCACGCTGTTCGCCTCCGCGATCGGGGCGCTGCTGACCGAGTTCGCCGGCGTCGCCGGGGTCGGCGAACTGTTCGGCGTCTCCAAATGGGTGAGCATTCCGATCGCGACGGTGGCGCTGCTGGCGCTGGCGCTCACCGGCAGCTACCGGCGCGTCGAGCGCGTCGGAATCGTCTTCGGGGCGGCCGAACTGGCGTTCCTGGTCGCCATGGTCATGTCCCGGCCCGATCCGGACGCGCTGGTGCAGGGCCTGGCCTCGATGCCGCTGGGCGACCCCTCGTACCTGCTGCTGGTCGCGGCCAACGTCGGCGCCGTGATCATGCCGTGGATGATCTTCTACCAGCAGGGCGCCGTGGTGGACAAGCGCCTGTCGGTGGCCGCGCTGCGCCAGGCCCGCTACGACACCGCCTTCGGCGCGGTGCTGACCCAGCTGATCATGATCGCCGTCGTGGTCACCGTCGCGGCGACGCTCGGGACGCACAACGGCGAGACGACGCTGCAGACCGTCGGCCAGATCTCGCACGCGCTGACCCCCTACCTGGGGCGCGTCGGCGGCACCGTGCTGTTCGGGCTGGGGATGCTGGGCGCGGCGCTGGTCGCCGCGATCGTCGCGTCGCTGGCCGGCGCGTGGGGGCTCGCGGAGGTGTTCGGCTGGCACCACACGCTCAACGAGCGGCCCAACCGCGCCACCGCCAAGTTCTACATCACCTACGCGCTCGCCCACATCGTCGGCGCGATCCTCGTGCTGAGCAGCGTCGACCTGGTCAACCTCGCCGTGGACGTCGAGGTGATGAACGCCCTGCTGCTGCCCATCGTGCTGGGTCTGCTGCTCGCGCTGGAGGCCCGGGCCCTCCCCGAACAGTGGCGGATGCGCGGGCTCTACAAACACCTCACCCGCGGCCTGTGCCTGGTGGTCATCGCCTTCGGGCTGTACATGGTTCCCCAGGCGTTCGGCTGGCTCTGACTCAGAACCAGGGCCCGGGATAGCGGCCGTCCCGGTCCTGCACCAGCACGATCTCCTGGCAGTCACCGTTCGCCGACGCGGCGCCGCGACAAACCAGCGTCCAGTCCGAGATCCGCCCGAAGGGCCGCACCGACCAGTTCGAGGCGACCGGCTCGGTGTCCGGCAAGGCGAGCACGGAGAACGTGCCGTCGGCCTTGGTGAGGTACAGGTGGTCTTCGAAGAACGCCAACCTGGTGATCGACATCTTCTTCGCGTCGTCCCGGCTCTTGAGCAAATCCCAGTGCCGGGTGCGCAGGTTCCACACACCGAAGCCGAATTTCGAGTCGTCGGAGTCGCGACCGTCGACGAACAATTTCCCGGCCGACAGCGTCGCGGCCAATCCGCCGCCGGAAATCGTGTCCGAGTCGCCGATCTTGACGATCTGTTTCGCGTTCAGGTCGAAGAACACGGTCGACACGGCCGGGGGCTGATGGGAATCCCAGTACGTCAATTTCACCAGCTTGTCGGGCCCGTCGGACAACTCCGCGTCGACCGACCGCACGTCGTTGTCCTGGTAGATCGGTTCCCCGGTCGGCCGGCGCAACTCCGCGCCCGACGTCGTGGCGCCCCCGGTGTTGCGGTGGAAAGCCAGCACGTCCTGCCAAACCTGGGCCTGCTCCGGATCGTCCCACAGCGTCGACAGGTCGGTGTTGGACAGCACCAGCGTGCGTGGCGGCGCGGCGGCTGCGTGCCCGTCGGTGAAGGCGTTCGTCCATGCCACGCCCGTCGCGGTCGAGGCAAACCCCCATCGGTCGGCCGCGGTCAACTTCTGGTCGGGACTCGGCGGTTGCAGCTCTTTCGTGGCCACCGGGCGGTCCGACTTGAGGTCGAACGCGTAGGCGGTCGCCCTGGTGGTTGCGGGCGCGGACGCCTGCGCGGGTGTCGCGGTGGTGAGCACGTACACGACCCTCATGTCGTCGGCCG
The DNA here is from genome assembly GCF_057473785.1 of Mycobacterium sp. TH-M103. Classification (NCBI taxonomy): domain Bacteria; kingdom Bacillati; phylum Actinomycetota; class Actinomycetes; order Mycobacteriales; family Mycobacteriaceae; genus Mycobacterium; species Mycobacterium sp. TH-M103. The sequence continues at coordinate 6,581 of NZ_JBYCLG010000381.1, read as the reverse complement.
TGCCGGACAGCGCGCACACGGCGCCGGTCAACTTCTCCCCCGCGGGGACCATGGGGGTGCCCGGCGTCACGTACTGCCCCGTCTTGGTGTCGAAGATCTTCGGGCGGATGTCCTCCAAGGCCGATTTCCCGCCCGACACCTTTTCCGGGCACCCGAAATATGCCGTGCCGCCGTAGCTTTTCCAGTCCTTTTCCAGCGGCCCGGTCACCGGAGCCGGCGATGGCGCGGCGCTGCCGGGGTTACCGGCCGCCGACGGTGTGGTGGGCGGCGACGTCGAATTGGTCGTCGTCGTGGCCGCCGGCGGGGAAACGGTTTCCGAGCAGGACGTGATGAGACAGGCGGCCGAGCCCAACAGGGCGATTCTGCGCATGGTCGCGCGCAGACCGTCAATCATGCTCATCGGCAAATCCCCCGGTAAGATCCTGTAACCGCCGAGCCTATAGCCGGTCAGGTGCGCCCGCGACCGGGTCGGGTTCCCACGAGCCCTACGTCACAGAGCCTTACGTCAGCGGCGTGGCCGGCGCGGTGCCGGGGAATCAGTTCCCGTCGAATTCGACGGGCAGGCTCGTCGGGCCGCTCAGGGTGGCCATCGGCTTCCACGGCGCAGGCCCGGCCAGGCGTGGGTTTCGCATCCGGTCGGTGAGGACGTTCAGGGCCTCGGCGAGCTCGTGGCGGGCCAGGTTGGCCCCCAGGTTCGGCGTCCTCGGCGACCAGGCGCAGCGTTCCGCACACGATCGGCGAATGGCGCATCGTCTCCTCGACCGCGCGCATCGCCAGCTCGGGCCGCTGCCGCAGCAGTTCCCACTGGTCGGGGTGCTCGCACAGCAGCTGCACCGAGGGGGTTGCCGTCATCCTCGGCGCGGATCAGGTCGGACAGCAGGTCGTCGGTCAGGCTGTGTCGCCGCCGGGCGACCATGTCGTCGACGTAGCCGTCGAGCTCGCCCCATGCGCGCATGACGACGGGCTCGACCTCGGCGAGGTCGACGGCGAAGCTGAAGGCCTTGAAGACGTCGTCGGCCCACAGCGAGAACCGGTGCCAGTCCCCGCGAGGTGCGCCGAGCAGCGCGCAGATGATCGGCACCGGGTACGGGCGGGCGATGTCGGTGACCACGTCGCAGCGTCCGGCGTCGGCGACCCGATCGACCAGCTCGTTCATCACCGCGGCCATGGTGTCGTGCAGCCGCTGCACCGCGCGCGGGGTGAAGGCCTTGGCGGCCAGGCTGCGCAGCCGATGATGGGCCTGGCCCTCCAGGCAGAGCAGACTGTTGGTCACCTTGTCCCACAGCGGCTCCGGTCTCGGAGCCCGGACGACTTTCGCACAATGTATGGCCGTCGGGGGCAGGTGTCAATGAAGCGCGCGGATCAAACAGGATTCTCACGGCGTTCGGGCCGTCCTCCGGCCGGGGCGCCATACATCAACGAGAGAATGTATAGCCAGCGGGAGCCGGTTGGCGTGCTCACTCGTCGACGCGCAGCCGCACCATCCGGGTGGTCGACGTCTCGTCCAACTCGACGACGTCGGAGCGCGAACGCAGGAAGTCGCTGAAAGACTTGAATCCCAAAGACTTTTCGCTGAACGAGGGATCCATCCGTTTCATCTGCGCCTTCACCGCGGAGTTGTGCAGCCAGTCGACGTCGTCTTTCTCCAGCCCGATCTGCAGCGCCCGCGTCAGCAGCGCCGTGGCGGCGGCCTGCGGATCGGGCGGCTCCGGCTCCTCGGACTGGGCCGCCTTGGCGCGTCCGCCCCGCAGCTTCGGCGGGGTCTTCTCCGCCTCCGGCCCGGCCGGCGCGGGTGCCGGTTCGAGGGCCGGCACCCCCGGGAGGGCGTCGTAGATGACGAAGTCGTCGCAGGCGGCGGCCAGCGCGCGGCTCGACGCGCCCGCCACCCCGATGCCCACCACGTACCGGCCCAGTCGCTTACAGCGCTGCGCCAGCGGGATGTAGTCGGAGTCGCCGGCCACGATCACCACGTGGGTCAGGTCGGGCAGTCGGAACATGTCCTCGACGGCGTCGACGGCCAGCCGGATGTCGGCGCCGTTCTTGCCGTACGCCGCGGCGGGGAACAGTTGCACCAGGTCGACGGCGCGGGCCACCAGCTGTCCGCGGTAGCCGGCGTTGACGTCGGCCGACCAGTCGGCGTAGGCGCGGGTCAGCACCAGCGTCCCGAACGACGACGCGAAGTCGAGGATCGCCGCGACGTCGACGGTGGCGCGGGCCTGCCGCTCGGGATCGAGGCCCTTGGCCTTGTCCCGTTGGAACGAGTTGCGCCCGTGAACCTGGTCGTAGCGCGAGATCACGATGTTGTCGAAGTCGAGGTAGACGGCCACGCGGGCGGCAACCGGTTCGGTCATGCAGTAGATCATCGCCGAGTCGGCGGCTCAGGGGGTACACCGGAGATATGAACCAGCTGAAATACCTCGAGCTGCACGGCGACCGCGTCGCCTACCGCGACGAAGGCGATGGCGAGACCCTGCTGCTCATCCACGGTATGGCCGGGAGTTCGGAGACCTGGCGTTCGGTGATACCGCAGCTGTCCAGGAAATTCCGGGTCATCGCACCGGACCTGCTGGGCCACGGCGCGTCGGCCAAACCCCGGGGTGACTACTCGCTGGGTGCGTTCGCGGTCTGGCTCCGCGACCTGCTCGACGAGCTGGGCGTGAGTCAGGTCACCCTGGTCGGGCACTCGCTGGGCGGCGGTGTGGCCATGCAGTTCGTCTACCAGCACCCCGACTATGCCAAGCGGTTGGTCCTCATCAGCAGCGGCGGTCTCGGTCCCGACGTGGGGCTGGTGCTCCGGCTGCTCTCGGCTCCCGGGGCGGAGCTGGTGCTGCCGGTCATCGCGCCGGCGCCGGTGCTCGCCGTCGGCAACAAGCTCAGGTCGTGGTTGCGGGGCGCCGGCATCCATTCGCCGCGCGGCGCCGAATTGTGGAGCGCCTACTCGTCCCTGTCGGACCGCGAGACACGCCAGTCGTTCCTGCGGACGTTGCGCTCCGTGGTCGATTACCGCGGGCAGGCGGTCAGCGCGCTCAGCCGGCTGCGGCTGCGCGAGGAGCTGCCGGTCATGGCGATCTGGGGCGAGCGCGACGGCATCATTCCCGTCGACCACGCATACGCCGCGCACGAGGCGCGCACGGACAGCCGGCTCGAGGTGCTGCCCGACGTCGGCCACTTCGCCCAGGTGGAAGCGCCACGCGAGGTGGTCGAGCTGATCGAGGACTTCGTCGGATCCGGCGACCGCCGCGACATCGGCAGCCCGCAGCCCAGGGCGTGATCGGAAAAGCCGGGGTGCTGCGGTCCGGCTTCGGCCCTCGACACCGGCCGTAGAATCGGGGCGATGCGCGCGCCCGCCCGGGGTCAGCCCGCAGTGGGGGCGCCAACCCAGCTGTCGTCGCGCGCTCCGAGGTCGGCGGCCACGGGTACGTTCGTACAGACCAGTGATCTCCCCGACCGCCTCTCGTATCGCTGACACGCCTGGATTACCCCGAACCGCGCCGCGGCGATCACGCTACCCTTCGAGACCATGGCGCCGACGCGGGCGAAGCTGGCCGATGGCCGTGACCTGCTGTTCTTCGCGCTGCCCGGACACCGCCCGGCGCCCGTCACCGACCGCAGGCCCCTGCCCGCCCGCGATCCCGACCAGTCGTGGCTGCGCTACGACCAGACGACCGGGCAGTGGGTGATCGTCGCGGCGCGGCGCCAGGACCGCACCTACAAGCCGCCCCCCGACCAGTGCCCGCTGTGTCCGGGCCCGACCGGGTTGACCAGCGAGGTGCCCGCCCCCGACTACGACGTCGTCGTCTTCGAGAACCAGTTCCCGAGCCTGTCCGGCGACGGCCCGGCGGCGCCGGTGCCCGGTGACGGCTTCGTCTCCGCTCCCGGGCATGGCCGATGCGAGGTGGTGTGCTTCTCCAGCGCCCACACCGGCTCGTTCGCCGGGCTCGAGCCGGCGCACGCGCGGCTGGTCGTCGAGGCGTGGCGGCACCGCACCGCCGACCTGATCCACGCTCCGGGCATCGAGCAGGTGTTCTGCTTCGAGAACCGCGGCGAGGAGATCGGGGTGACGCTGACCCACCCGCATGGTCAGATCTATGGCTACCCGTACCTGACGCCGCGCACCGCCGTCATGCTGGCGCGGGCGCGCGAACACCGGATGCGGCACGGCGGAAACCTGTTCGCCGACCTGCTGGCCCGCGAGGTCGCCGACGGCGGCCGCATCGTGGCGCGCACCGAGCTGTTCACCGCTTTCGTGCCGTTCGCGGCGCGCTGGCCGGTGGAGGTGCACATCTACCCGAACCGCTTCGCCCGCAACCTCCTCGAGCTCGGCGAGGAGGAGCTCGACGGATTCACCCGGATCTATCTCGACGTGCTGCAGCGGTTCGACCGCATGTACGAGGCCCCGCTGCCCTACATCTCGGCGCTGCACCAGTACGCCGACACCGAGGCGCAGGCCGACGGCTATTTCCACGTGGAGCTGATGTCGATCCGGCGCAGCGCGGACAAGCTGAAATACCTGGCGGCCTCCGAGTCGGCGATGGACGCCTTCATCAGCGACGTCACGCCCGAAGACGTGGCCCGGCGGCTGCGGGGGCTCGGATGACGGTCCGCCACGCCGCGCCCGGGCGGGTCAACCTGATCGGGGAGCACACCGACTACAACCTGGGCTTCGCGGTGCCGATCGCGCTGCCGCAACGCACCGTGGTGACGTTCGCCCCCGACGGCGGCGATGCGCTCACCGTGAGCAGCAACCGCGCACCCGACGTCGTGCGTTTCGGCCTCGGCGTCGTTCCCGGTCAGGTGGCCGGCTGGGCCGCCTACGTGGCCGGGGTCGTGTGGGCGCTGCGGCAGGCCGGCCACCCGGTGCCCGGCGGCGCGATGCGGATCACCAGCGACGTGGAGATGGGCTCGGGGCTCTCGTCCTCGGCGGCGCTGGAATGCGCGACGCTGGGCGCCCTCGCGACGGCCGCCGGCGTCCGCATCGACAAAAAGGAGCAGGCGCGGCTCGCCCAGCGCGCCGAAAACGAGTACGTCGGCGTTCCCAGCGGTCTGCTCGACCAGCTGGCCGCCCTTTTCGGCGAACCGTCGACGGCGTTGCTGATCGATTTCCGCGATCTCAGCGTTGCGCCGGTGCCCTTCGATCCGGACGCCGAGGGTGTAGCGCTGCTGCTCATCGACTCCCGCGCCCGCCACGCCCACGCGGGTGGCGAATACGCGGCCCGCCGCGCATCCTGTGAGCGGGCGGCCGCACGTCTGCGGGCAACGTCGTTGCGCGAGATCTGGGATCGCGGCAGCGCGGCGCTGGACGAGATCGGCGACCCGATCGATGCCCGTCGCGCACGCCATGTTCTCACCGAGAACGGCAGGGTGCTGGATTTCGTCGCGGCGCTGGGGGAGTCGGACTTCGTCGAAGCCGGACGCATCCTGACCTCCTCGCACGTGTCCATGCGCGACGATTTCGGCATCACCACCGAGCACATCGACCTGATCGCCGACACCGCGGTGCGCGTGGGTGCGCTCGGTGCCCGGATGACCGGCGGCGGGTTCGGCGGCTGTGTGATCGCGCTGGTGCCGGACAGCCGGGCCGACGCCGTCACCAAGACGTTGCGCCGGACGGTGACCGCCGCGGGCCACCCGCGGCCGGTGATCATCCGCACCCGCGCGGCCGCGGGCGCGGGGCCGGACGTGTGAGCGAGCCGGCCCGGCAGCGTGACACCGACCACCGAACTGGTGCTCTCGCACAAACATCCCGAGGATCGCGAGCGGGTGGCCGCGAGCATCGACGGCATGGTCAACGGCCGCCAGACGGCGTTCAGCACCCGGCACCGCATCGTCGACACCGGCGGGGCCGTGCACGAGGTCGTCGTTGTCCCAGGTGCACAACATGAAGCTGGGGCTCCTCGCCCAGCAGATCGCCCAGAGCCGGGATCGTCCCGATGGACGGTGGTGCGGGCCGCAACCGGCCAGCGCCAGAATCGCCGCCACGGAAATGGTTGCTGCAAGGAAGTGTTGCGCCACGGAGATCTCCCGAAAACTTGCGGCAACTGGGATAGTCGCGTCGAGACGAGCTAGTCCAGGTGCGTTCACAATGTTGCTGGTTCGCCTCGAGCACGCCGGTGTCTGCGTGGTGCCCCGCGCCCGTCGCATGCGAAATGCCGCGCGAAGTGGCCGCCATGCAGTAAGGAACAGCTATGCGGTCACGAAGCGCCCTGCTCGCGCTGGTGGTGGCGACGGCGGTGTTCCTGACGTTCATCGCGGCGGCTCCGCCCACCGCCTACGAGGGGGAGCCCAAGCTCGTCGCGAATCCCGTCGACTACGTCGACACCCTCATCGGCACCGGGACCGGGGGCGAGACCGTCGGCGAGATCAACAACTTCCCGGGCCCGACGGTGCCGTTCGGCATGGTGCAGTACTCACCGGACACGGTCTACAACTACGCCGGCTACAACTACGACAACCCGCGCTCCACCGGGTTCAGCATGACCCACGCGTCGGTCGGCTGCGCCGCCTTCGGCGACATCTCGATGCTGCCGACCACCACCGCGCTCGGCTCGCAGCCGTGGAACGCCTGGGAGACGATCGCCCAC
>NZ_JBYCLG010000380.1:0-4798 GCF_057473785.1 Mycobacterium sp. TH-M103 | reverse complement strand
CCCGGTCGGCCTCGGCGGCTTCGCGCTCGCGCTCGGCCAGTTGCGCGCGGGCCGCCTCCAGCCGGGTGCGCGCGGCGGCCAGCTCCGCCTGCAGCTGCCGCTCGGCGGCCTCGACCCGGTCGGCCTCGGCGTCCATATCCTCAGGGTTTCTGGGGTCGTTCCCGGGGTCGTCGTCACTGGTCCTGACGGGCTCGACATCGAGATGCTGAGCACGCTCGCTGGCGATGCGCACCGTTGCGGCCACGCGTTCGGCCAGGGCGGACAGCCCGAACCAGGTGTGCTGGACCGACTCGGCGCGGGTCGAGAGCTCAGCCAGCGCGGTCTCGTGGGCGGTCAGCTCGTCGGAGGCCACCGCGAGGCGGGCGGCGGCCTCGTCGTGCTCGCGGCGCATCGCGGCCTCGGCCTCGAGGATGGCGCTGCGCTCGGTCTGCCGGTTGACCAGGTCGTCGGCGGCCAGCCGCAACCGGGCGTCGCGCAGGTCGGCCTGGATGGTCTGGGCCCGCCGGGCCACCTCGGCCTGGCGCCCCAGCGGTTTGAGCTGGCGGCGCAGCTCGGTGGTCAGGTCGGTGAGCCGCGCCAGGTTGGCCGACATCGCGTCGAGTTTGCGCAGCGCCTTTTCCTTGCGCTTGCGGTGCTTGAGCACGCCGGCGGCTTCTTCGATGAACGCGCGGCGGTCCTCGGGCCGCGACTGCAGGATCTCGTCGAGCTTGCCCTGCCCGACGATGACGTGCATCTCCCGGCCGATCCCGGAGTCGCTGAGCAGCTCCTGGACGTCCATCAGCCGGCAGCCACTGCCGTTGATCTCGTACTCGCTGGCGCCGTCGCGGAACATCCGCCGGGTGATCGACACCTCGGAGTAGTCGATGGGCAGCACGTTGTCGGAGTTGTCGATGGTGACGGTGACCTCGGCACGGCCCAGGGGGGCGCGCGAGGAGGTGCCGGCGAAGATGACGTCCTCCATCTTGCCGCCGCGCAGCGTCTTCGCGCCCTGCTCCCCCATCACCCAGGCCAGGGCGTCGACCACGTTGGATTTGCCGGAGCCGTTGGGCCCGACGACGGCGGTGATACCCGGCTCGAAGCGCATAGTCGTCGGCGAAGCGAAGGACTTGAAGCCCTTCAGCGTCAGACTTTTGAGGTACACGGCGTGCCAGACTACCGCTCAATTCGTCGCGTCCGGCCCCCTCGCGGGGTGTCGTCGGGCCCGAAATCGACCGGTCGGCGCACACGTCACAGGGGTCACAGCCGTCACTGGGAGGGAAGCGGTGCTCCCTCCTGAAATGCGATAGCGCCGGCGATACCAGTTTTGCGATGCGACCATGGGCAGCCGCGACGGTGCCAACGTGACCGGAGTGACTAGCGCTCGACGAAACCGTCGAACCGCTCGTGCGCCGGCGCCCAGTCGGCGACGATCTTGTCCACGCGCCCCGGTGCGCCGTCGCCGTCGAGCAGCTGCAGCAGCTTCTCGCCCGCCTCACGCGTCCCGTGCGCGACCACCAGCACGCGGCCGTCGTCCTGGTTGGCCGCGTAGCCGGTCAGGCCCAGCTCCAGCGCCCGGCAGCGGGTCCACCAGCGAAATCCCACGCCTTGCACCCTCCCGTGCACCCAGGCGGTCAACCGCACGTCAGACATGACTCATTTTTACGTGAAGAGCGCGAACGGGTGTGCATCAAAGCCGTGGATTCATGCCCGAGGTCCGCGGGCGGGGCTGGCATTTCGGGCAGTAGAACGACGAGCGGTTCATGAACTTCTCCCGGCGCATCACCGCGCCGCAGCGCCGGCACGCCTGGCCCTCGCGGCCGTAGGCGTCCAGCGACCGGTCGAAGTACCCCGACTCTCCGTTGACGTTGACATAGAGCGAGTCGAACGACGTTCCACCCTTGGCCAGCGCCTCGCGCATAACCTCCGCGGCGGCGTCCAGCACGGCGGCCAGGCGTGGGCGGCTCAGCGTGGCCGCCACCCGGGCGCCGTGCACCTTGGCCCGCCACAGCGCCTCGTCGGCGTAGATGTTGCCGATCCCCGACACCACCTGCTGGTCCAAGAGCTGGCGCTTGAGCTCGGAATGCTTGCCGCGCAGCACCCGCACCACGGCGGCGGCGTCGAAGCGGGGATCCAGCGGGTCACGGGCCAGGTGCGCGACAGGCTCCGGCACCACGCTGCCGTCGACTTCCACCAGGTCGGCGAGCAGCCACCCGCCGAAGGTCCGCTGATCGGCGAAGCTCAGCACGGTCCCGTCGTCGAGCAGCGCGGAGATTCGCACGTGCTCGGCGCGCGGGACGGCGCCCAGCAGCATCTGCCCGCTCATGCCGAGGTGGACGACGAGCGCGCTGTCCGACCCCAGCAGCAGCCACAGGTATTTGCCGCGGCGATCGGTCCCGGTGATCCGCTCCCCCAGAAGCCGGGAGGTGAGGTCGCCGGGCCCGGCTTCGTGGCGGCGCACCGCGCGCGGGTGGTGCACCCGGACCGCCGTGATCGTCCTGCCGACCACATGGGACTGCAATCCCCGGCGCACCACCTCGACTTCAGGCAGCTCGGGCATCTAGTGATGATCGCAAGCGCGGCAAAGCCGGGCGCAGCGGGTCATCACCGTCAACCTAGACGGGCATGATCGCAAGCGCGGCAAAGCCGGGCGCAGCGGGTCATCACCGTCGATCTAGACGGGCGTTTTCCCCGCGGTGTCGAGCGCCTCCAACGCCTTCCAGGTGGCTGCCGCGGCCTTCTGCTCGGCCTCCTTCTTGGAGCGCCCGATGCCCGAGCCGTATTCGATCTCCATCACGACGACCACCGCGGTGAATTCCTTGTCGTGATCCGGTCCGGTGGAGGTCACCAGGTAGGACGGCGCGCCCAGGCCGCGCGCCGCGGTCAGCTCCTGCAGGCTGGTCTTCCAGTCCAGCCCGGCCCCCAGCGTGGGCGCGGCGTCCAGCAGCGCGCCGAACAACCGCAGGATCACCTCGCGGGCCGTGGTGATTCCGTGCTGCAGGTAGATGGCGCCCAACAGGGATTCCATGCCGTCTGCCAGGATGCTGGACTTGTCCGCACCGCCGGTGTTCGCCTCGCCGCGGCCCAGCAGCAGGTGGACTCCGAGGCCCTCGGCGGACAGGTTGCGCGCGACGTCGGCCAGTGCCTGGGTGTTGACGACGCTGGCGCGCAGTTTGGCCAGGTCCCCCTCCGAGCGGTCGGGGTGGCGGTGGTAGAGCTCGTCGGTGATCGTGAGCCCCAGAACGGCGTCCCCGAGGAACTCGAGGCGCTCGTTGGTCGGCAGGCCGCCGTGTTCGTAGGCGTAGCTGCGGTGTGTCAGCGCCAGCTCGAGCAGCTCCTCGGGCAGGTCGACACCGAGCGCGTCGAGCAGCTCTTCCCGGGAGGTCAACGCTCACCCCGCGAGATATCGGGCCCCGGTGGCAGCATCTCGGTCAGCTTGGCCCACCGCGGGTCGATGCGCTCGTGGAAGTGGTCCGGCTCGGCGGCCAGCGAGACGCCGCATTGGGGGCACAGCCCGGGGCAATCGGGCCGGCACACCGGGGAGAACGGCAGCTCCAGCCCGACGGCGTCGATGACGGACTGCTCGATGTCGACGGTGTCGTCGACGATGTGGCCGACCTCGTCTTCCCCGGTGGTCGCCTCGGTCGTGCTGCCCGGGTAGGCGAACAGCTCGGTCAGGGCCACCTGGATGCGTCCGTCGACCGTGCCCAGGCAGCGGGAACATTCGCCGGAGGTGGGCGCGGTGACCGTTCCGCTGACCAACACCCCTTCGGACACCGACTCGAGCCGCAGATCCAGTTCCAGCGGCGCGCCCCGCTCGATCGCGATCATGTCCAGCCCGATGCGCGACGGGCTGGGCATGGTTTCCCGCAGCGTGACCATCGCGCCCGGGCGTCGGCCCAGCGGTGTGATGTCCAGCTTCATGGGTGAACCCGGACGACGGTGCGCCGTGGTGCTGTGCTGCCGCGTCATAGGGGAAATCCTACGGCGCCGACCGCATAACGCCAGGCTGAACCGGCGGCTGCCGTGGTGAGCCGGTTCGGCTACCGCGTGGCGTAGTCGTGGGTGCCCGCCGCCGTCCGTAGTTGGTGGCGCCCTCGGCCCACGGACCGCAGCGTGCCGTTGAGGAAGTCCTCGAACTCCGCGAGTTTGCTGTCGACGTAGACGTCGCACTCGCCCCGGAGCCGGTCGGCCTCGGCATGGGCGGTGTCGATGAGCCGGGCGGACTCGGCCTTGGCCGCCTGCACCACCTCGTTCTGGGACACCAGGCGCTGCTGCTCCTTGATGCCCTCTTGCACGGCCTTCTCGTACGAGAGGTTGCCGCTCTCGAGCAGCCGGTCGCATTCGGCCTGGGCCCGGCTGGTGCTGGCCTCGTACTCGCGCTTGGCGGCCGTGGCGATGCGCACCGACTCCTCGCGCGCCTCGGCGACCATCCGTTCGCTGTGTTGGCGGGCTTCGCTCACCATCCGGTCGGCCTGCGCTTTCGCGTCGGACAGCAGCCGGTCGGCCTCCGCGCGGGCGTGGTTGAGCATCGACTCGGACTCGGTGGTCGCCGAGTCCACCATCGACTCGGCGTGTTCCTTGGCCTCCTGCAGCATCGAGTCCCGCGCATCGAGAACGTCCTGGGCGTCGTCCAGTTCGCCGGGGATCGCATCCTTGATGTCGTCGACCAGTTCGAGCACGTCGCCGCGGGGCACCACACAGCCGGCCGTCATCGGCACGCCACGGGCTTCTTCGACAATGGCGGCCAGTTCGTCCAGCGCTTCAAAGACTCGGTACACGGCCATACCCTCCTGGGCGTCTCGCCAAAAAACTCTGTTGT
>NZ_JBYCLG010000379.1:0-10826 GCF_057473785.1 Mycobacterium sp. TH-M103 | reverse complement strand
TCCAACGAACCGGGGCCTGCTACCCGGCGCTCCGGTACCTACCGGGACGGGACTTCCACCCGCTAGTCCAATCCAACTTTCAGGACGCACCATCGGGGCAGCCTATCCGCCGCCTGGGGCCGGGTTCTGGGCAGCGGCGGCGAACACCTCGACGTAGCGGCGCCGTTCGGCGGCGACACGCTCGGCCGACGGGAGTTCACCCAGGTCGCCACAGGCGGCGTTGATGCCGGCTTTCGCGGCGGCCAGCGCGTGCGCCGGCGCGCCGAGGAAGCGCCCCGCCCACGCGACCGCGGCCTCGTAGACGTCGTCGGGGGCCACCATCTCGTCGACCAGGCCCAGTTCGGAGGCCTCCCGGGCGTCGAAGAATCGCCCGCTGAAGACGAGCTCCTTGGCCCGGCTCGCCCCCACCGCGCGGGTCAGCCGGTCCATTCCGCCGCCGCCGGGGATCAGGCCGGCCAGGATCTCGGTGGCGCCGAACTTGACGTTGTCGCCGCTGACCCGCCAATCGGCGGCCAGGGCCAGCGTCAGTCCGGCGCCCAGCGCGTAGCCGGTGACGGCCGCCACGGTGGGCTTGGGGATGGCGGCGACCGCGTCGATCGCCGCGCGGCGCACCCGGGCCGCGGTGTCGGCCTCCGGCACCGTGAGGGTCCGCAGTTCGGGCATGTCGTCGCCGGCCGAGAAGATCTCGTGACCCCCGAAGAGGATCACCGCGGCGACGTCGTCACGCCCCGCCACCTCGTCGGCCGCGGCCGCGATCTCGCGGTAGACCTGCCGGGTCATGGTGTTGGCGGGCGGCCGCGACATCACCAGCGTGGCCAGTCCATCGCCGGCCACGACGCTGACGAACTCGCTCCCCGGAGCAGTCAATGCCGCCATCCCAGCCCGCCCGACTCCCGGGCCCGGTGGTAACGGTCGGAGTCGAAGAACTCGAAAACCCAGTTTTCGCCCTGGATTTCGACGTTCGGCTGCACGGTGACGATCTGGCGTTGCAGGGTCAGCACGTCGGCGACCGTCCGGCCCACCAGCGAGTCCAGTTGCGTCCAGGTCGGGGGCAGCAGGAAGCTTCGGCCGGCGGCGAAGTCGTCGATGGCGGCCTGCGGGGTCGTCCAGCCGGCGCGGTCGGACTCGGTGTTCTCGCCGTCGGCGCGCTGCCCCTCCGGCAGGGCCGCCACGAAGAAGTAGGTGTCGTACCGGCGGGTGCGTTCGGCCTCCGGGGTGACCCAGTTGGCCCACGGCCGCAGCAGGTCGGACCGCAGCTCCAGGTTCTCTTCGCGCAGGAAGTCGGCGAACGACAGCGTCCCGACGGCGAGCGCCCGGCGGGCTTCGCGGTACACCGAGGCGTCGCCGACGATCCCGTCCGGGTCACCGGCCGGCCCGGCGAACAGCACCCCCGATTCCTCGAAGGTCTCCCGGGCCGCCGCGCAGACCAACGCCTCGGCCTGGTCGGTGTCGATGCCGAAGCGCTGTGCCCACCACTGTGGCGGCGGCCCGGCCCAGGCGCCCAGCCGCGCCAGCCCGGCGTCGCGGTCGCGGTCGTCGACGCCGCCGCCGGGGAACACCATCGTTCCGGCGGCGAAGTGCATCTTGGCGTGGCGGCGCATCAGGAAGACGTCGAGGCCGTCCGCGCCGTCGCGGACCAGCATCACGGTAGCCGCGGGGCGCGGAACCAGAGGGGGCTCGGTTGTTGACGTCATAGTTGCCTCCTGTGGGCCGCGCGGCTGCGGACCCGCCGCGCGAAATACCGTCCGTCGATGACGTCCAGGGCGATCGACTGGCCGAACGCGGTGGACAGGTTTTCCGCGGTCAGGACGTCGGGCAGCAGGCCGGCGGCGACCGCCCGGCCCTCCGACAACAGCATGCAGTGGCTGAAGCCGGGCGGGATCTCCTCGACGTGGTGGGTGACCAGCACCAGCGCGGGGGCGTCGGGGTCGGCGGCCAGGTCGGCCAGGCGGGCCACCAGCTCCTCGCGGCCGCCCAGGTCCAGGCCGGCGGCGGGCTCGTCGAGCAGCAGCAGCTCCGGGTCGGTCATCAGCGCGCGGGCGATCAGCACCCGTTTGCGCTCGCCCTCCGAGAGGGTTCCGTAGGTGCGGTCGGCGAGGTGCTCGGCGCCCAGACTCTCCAGCATGTCGACGGCGCGCCGGTAGTCGATGTCGTCGTAGCGCTCGCGCCAGCGGCCCAGCACGGCGTAGCCGGCCGAGACCACCAGGTCGCGCACCAGCTCGTCGCCGGGCACCCGCTGCGCCAGCGACGACGAGCTCAGCCCGATCCGCGAACGCAACTCCGACACGTCGACCCGGCCCAGCTTCTCCCCCAGCACGACGGCGGTACCCGTCGACGGGTGCTCGGCGGCCGCCGCGATGCGCAGCAGCGACGTCTTCCCGGCCCCGTTGGGGCCGATGATCACCCAGCGTTCGTCCAGCTCGACGGCCCAATCCAGCGGCCCGACCAGGACCCGCCCGTCCCGGCGCAGCGAAACGTTGCTGAAGTCGAGCAGCAGATCGGGGTCGGCCGACCCGCTTCCGTTCCCGGGCACCCGACCATCGTGCCGTACCGCGCCGCCGCCGCGGGTGCCGGGTCACCCCGCCCCGGTGCGACGTTCACCGGAATCCGCGCCCCGAAAAGGGGCTTTTGCATCTGCCCGGCCGGCTCAGGCGGGGGGAATCTCCACGCGGCGCACCTCGCCGTCGACCGCGTCGGCGGCCTCGATCTCCCCGCGGGTGATGCCCAGCAGGAACAGCACCGTGTCCAGGAAGGGGTGGCTCAACGACGCGTCGGCGACCTCGCGCAGCGCCGGCTTGGCGTTGAACGCGATTCCCAGCCCGGCGGCGGCCAGCATGTCGATGTCGTTGGCGCCGTCGCCGACGGCGACGGTCTGGGCCATCGGCACCCCCGCCTGCTCCGCGAAGTCCCGCAGCGCCGCGGCCTTGCCGGCCCGGTCGACGATCGGGCCCACGACCCGCCCGGTGAGGATGCCGTCGACGATCTCCAGCTCGTTGGCGGCGACGAAGTCCAGCATCAGCTCGTGTGCCAGCGGGTCGATGATGCCCCGGAAACCCCCGGAGACCACGCCGCAGCGGTACCCCAGCCGCCGCAGCGTGCGCAGCGTGGTCCGCGCGCCGGGCATCAGTTCGAGCTGGTCGGCGACCTCGTCGATCACCGTGGCGGGCAGGCCCTTCAAGGTCGCGACCCGTTGCTGCAGCGACTCCGCGAAGTCCAGCTCGCCGCGCATGGCCGCCTCGGTGATCGCGGCGACGGCGCCCTCCGCGCCCGCGCGCGCCGCCAGCATCTCGATGACCTCGCCCTGGACCAGGGTGGAGTCGACGTCGAACACGATGAGCCGCTTGGAGCGCCGTTCCAGGCTGTATTCCTCGAACGCCACGTCGACACCTTCGTCGCAGGACACCCGGTTCAGGGCGGCACGCAGCGGGACGTCGGCGCCCGGCGGCACCGAGACCCGCAGCTCCAGCCCGGTGACCGGGTAGTCGGAGACGCCGCGGATGAGGTCGATGTTGACACCCAGCGCGGCGACCTCGCGGGCCACCGCGCTGAACGCGCCGGCAGTGATCGGCCGGCCCAGCACGAAGATGGTGTGGGTCGAGGGCTCGCGGATGATCGGCACGTCGTCGCTGCGCTCGATGCTGACCTCGAGACCGAGCCCGAAGATGGCCGATTCGACGTCGCCCCGCAACGCGGCGCCGTCGGCGACCTGCGGCGGGCAGGACACCAGCACACCCAGCGTCAGCCGGCCCCGGATCACCACCTGTTCGACGTTGAGCAGTTCCACGCCGTGCTTGGACAGAACCTCGAACAGAGCCGAAGTCACCCCGGGCTGATCCACGCCGGTGACGGTGATCAGCGCCGAAACCTTGGGCGGTGCGCTCACCCGCGGCTCCCTTCGTGGCTCATTCGCGCCGGGGGCCGCTGCCGCTCATCAACTGCGGACTTGTATGTCGTCGGCTCGGGTGACGTCCTTGTCCGCGGGGCCGTGGGCGCGACCGACGTGGGCCTCGCGCCGCATCCGCTCCACCATGTGCGGGTAGTGCAACTCGAATGCCGGGCGCTCCGAACGGATCCGGGGCAGCTCGGTGAAGTTGTGTCGCGGCGGCGGGCAGCTGGTCGCCCATTCCAGCGAGTTGCCGTAACCCCAGGGATCGTCGACGGTGACGACCTCGCCGTACCGCCAGCTCTTGAAGACGTTCCACACGAACGGGAACATCGACACGCCCAGTATGAAGGCCCCGATCGTCGAGACGATGTTGAGCGGCTGGAACCCGTCGGTGGGCAGGTAGTCGGCGTAGCGGCGCGGCATGCCCATGTCCCCGAGCCAGTGCTGCACCAGGAACGTGGTGTTGAACCCGATGAACGTCAGCCAGAAGTGCAGCTTGCCCAGCCGCTCATCGAGCAGCCGGCCGGTCATCTTCGGGAACCAGAAGTAGGTGCCGGCGAAGGTGGAGAACACGATCGTGCCGAACAGCACGTAGTGGAAGTGCGCCACCACGAAGTAAGAATCGGTGACGTGAAAGTCCAGCGGCGGGCTGGCCAGCAGCACGCCCGTCAACCCGCCCAGCAGGAAGGTGACCAGGAAGCCGACCGAGAACAGCATCGGCGTCTCGAAGGTCAGCTGGCCCTTCCACATCGTTCCGATCCAGTTGAAGAACTTGATCCCGGTCGGCACCGCGATCAGGTAGGTCATGAACGAGAAGAACGGCAACAGCACCGCGCCGGTGGCGAACATGTGGTGCGCCCAGACCGCCACCGACAACCCGGCGATCGACAACGTCGCGTAGACCAGCGTGGTGTAGCCGAACACGGGCTTGCGGGAGAACACCGGGAAGATCTCGGTCGCGATGCCGAAGAACGGCAGCGCCACGATGTAGACCTCGGGGTGGCCGAAGAACCAGAACAGGTGCTGCCACAACAGGACCCCGCCGTTGGCCGGGTCGAAGACGTGCGCCCCGAGGTGGCGGTCGGCGGCCAGCCCGAACAGCGCCGCGGTCAGGATCGGGAACGCGATCAGGATCAGGATGGACGTGACCAGGATGTTCCAGGTGAAGATCGGCATCCGGAACATCGTCATCCCCGGAGCGCGCATGCACACCACGGTCGTGATCATGTTGACCGCACCCAGGATGGTGCCCAGACCGGCGACGATCAGGCCGGTGATCCACAGGTCGCCGCCCGCGCCGGGCGAGTGGATGGCGTCGGTCAGCGGGGTGTAGGCGGTCCAGCCGAAGTCAGCGGCTCCTCCCGGGGTGATGAAGCCCCCCAGGGCGACCAGCGCGCCGAACAGGAACAGCCAGAACGAGAACGCGTTCAGCCGCGGGAACGCCACGTCGGGTGCGCCGATCTGCAACGGCAGCACCAAGTTGGCGAACCCGAACACCACCGGCGTGGCGTACAGCAGCAGCATGACGGTGCCGTGCATGGTGAACAGCTGGTTGTACTGCTCGTTCGACAGGAACTGCAGTCCCGGCGCGGCCAGCTCGGTGCGCATCAGCAGCGCCATCAACCCGCCGATGAAGAACATCACGAAGCAGGTGACCACGTACATGATGCCGATCACCTTGTGATCGGTGGTGGTGATCAGCTTGTAGACCAGATTCCCTTTGGGACCTGTCCGCGGTGGGTACGGTCGGACGGCCTCGAGTTGTCCCAAGGGGGGCGCTTCGGCTGTCAACTGCTCCTCCAAACATCCTTCTCAGAAACGTTCACCACGCATCCTAGCTTCCGATCATGCCGATGGCAGCGCGAGTCCTACAAACCGTCGTATATAGCGCTGCGACGCGGGCGTGTCGTCGCTAACACCGGGCGCCGACCCGGCCGGATGTTAGCGTCGGGCTCGTGCTCTCCGGCATGCTCCGCGCGATCCGCACCGCCCCCCTGCTGCCGACCGCCGCCGGCCTGGCAGCCGTGGTGGTGGCGGCGTGCAGTGCCTGCGGGTCCGCGGGCCCGGGCACCAAAGCCACGTCCCCGACCCGGTCGCTGGTCACCCCGACCACCCAGATCGCCGGCGCCGGGGTGCTGGGCAACGACCGCCGGCCCGACCAGTCGTGCGCGGGCGAACCTGCCGCGGCCGACCCTGGGCCGGCGACCCGGGAGGCCCACAACGCGGCGGGGGTCACCCCCGACGTGGTCCGCGTGCCGGCCGAGGCACAACGCATCGTGGTCCTCGCCGGTGACGAGCTCGACGCGCTGTGCGCCCTGGGGCTGCAGTCGCGGGTCGTCGCCGCCGCGCTGCCCGACGGCGCGTCGAGCCAGCCCTCGTACCTCGGCAACGCGGTGCACGACCTGCCTGGGGTCGGTACCCGCGCCAAGCCCGACCTGGGTGGCATCGCGGCAGCGCACCCCGATCTCATCCTGGGTTCGCAGGGGCTGACGCCCACCCTGTACCCGCGGCTGGCGGCGATCGCCCCGACCGTGTTCACGGGGGCCCCCGGGGCGGCGTGGGAGGACAACCTGCGCGGTGTCGGCGCCGCCACCGCCCGCGCTGGCGCGGTCGACGGGCTCATCGACGGGTTCGCCGCACGGGCCACCCGCGTGGGGGCCAAGCACGACGCAACTCACTATCAGGCCTCGATTGTGCAGTTGACCACGGACACCATGCGCGTCTACGGCGCCAGGAACTTCCCGGCCAGCGTGCTCGACGCCGTGGGCGTGGACCGGCCGGCGTCGCAGCGGTTCACCGACAAGGCCTACGTCGAGATGGGCACCACCGACGCCGACCTGGCCGGGTCGCCCGACTTCTCGGCCGCCGACGCCGACATCATCTACGTGTCGTGCGCCTCGCCGGCCGCCGCGCAGCGGGCCGCCACCCTGTTCGACAGTGCGCCCTGGCGCAGGCTCTCGGCGACTCAGGACAACCGTGTCTTCGTCGTCAACAACCAGATCTGGCAGACCGGGCAGGGACTGGTCGCGGCCCGCGGCATCGTTGACGACCTGCGCTGGGTGAACGCCCCGATCAACTAGCTTCGCTTGGTCAGGGCGAAGTTCACGGGCAGGCCAACTTTTCGTTGTGGGGTTAAGTGCGCGGGCGTGACGTCTGCAGTGGCTCTTCGGATCGCCAAAGCGCCGACCCGCCACTTTGCTTGGCTTACAGCCGGTTTCATCGGACCGGCACCTTGGGTGGAGAGAGTCGCGGACGTGATCTCGTAAGTGGGAGCGTCCGAAAGGTCGTATGCCCAGAAACGTCACGCCGACAAGGCGGTATGAGGTCGCGCGCTACACCTAAGGTGGTGAGCGAACCGTCACATGGCCGGAGAAACTTACCCTGGCTAAACTTCTTCGAAGCGCGCTAGCACCGAAAAGGACTGTTGATGAGCACTGTTTCCGCGTACGCCGCCACGTCGCCGACCGCACCGCTGACCAAGACCACCATCACCCGTCGCGACCCGGGTCCGCACGACGTCGCGATCGAGATCAAGTTCGCCGGGATCTGCCACTCGGACATCCACACCGTCAAAGCCGAATGGGGGCAGCCCGACTACCCCGTGGTCCCCGGGCACGAGATCGCCGGCGTGGTGACCGCGGTGGGCTCCGAGGTGACCAAGCACAAGGTCGGCGACCACGTCGGCGTGGGTTGTTTCGTGGACTCCTGCCGGGAATGCAGCAGCTGCCTGGCCGGTAACGAGCAGTACTGCAAGCGCGGCATGACGACCACCTACAACGCGATCGGACGCGACGGCCAGCGCACCTACGGCGGCTACAGTCAGGCGATCGTCGTCGACGAGAACTACGTCCTGCGGATCCCCGCCTCGCTGCCGCTGGACAAGGCCGCCCCGCTGCTGTGCGCGGGCATCACGCTGTATTCGCCGCTGCGGCACTGGAATGCCGGTCCCGACACCCGGCTCGCCGTGATCGGCCTGGGCGGGCTCGGGCACATGGGCGTCAAGCTGGGGTCGGCGATGGGCGCCGAGGTGACGGTGCTGTCGCAGTCGCTGAAGAAGATGGAGGACGGGCTTCGGCTGGGGGCCAGCCACTACTACGCGACCTCCGACCGCGACACGTTCCGCAGCCTGCGCGGCAGCTTCGACCTCATCCTGAACACCGTCTCGGCGAACCTGAAGCTCGGCGACTACCTCAACCTGCTGGACGTCGACGGGACGCTCGTCGAGCTGGGCATCCCCGAGCACCCGATGGAGGTGCCGGCGTTCGCGCTCGCCCTGATGCGGCGCAGCCTGTCGGGGTCGAACATCGGCGGGATCGCCGAGACCCAGGAGATGCTCGACTTCTGCGCCGAGCACGACGTGACGCCCGAGATCGAGCTCATCGAGCCGGACTACGTCAACGAGGCCTACGAGCGCGTGCTGGCCAGCGACGTGCGCTACCGCTTCGTCATCGACACCTCAGGCCTCTGAGGAAACCGCCGGCCGCGCCGCCATCCGCTCGGCCGCCTCTCCATCCTCGTCGCCGGGGATGACTTCGCTGACGTCGATGCCAGCCAGCGGCCACCCGGCCGCGGCCAGCGTGGCGGCCACCCGGATGACGTTCTCCTTGCCGGCGTCGTAGTGGGTCATGTCGGAGATGAAGTCGGCGATCTCGTCGCGATCGATGGGATGGTCGATCGTCTCCGGGGATCCTTCCTGCGCGGTGATGTTGCGCACCACATCCCGGATCTGGTCGTCGGTCAAAGGGGTGCTGCGCAGCAGGGCCATCAGCGGCACCCGGTCGGGGCCGGGCACGCCGTTCGGGTAGCCGACCTGCAGCCAGCGGATCACTGAACGGCAGAAATTGTGGTGGTGATCGTTCTGCGAGGAGGGGGTTTTCGTCACCCACACAGTGTCACGGCAGCGGTCTCACCGGCGCCACCGCGGCGTCTCGCCATCCCCACAATTCATATCCCGTTCACGGCCCGACAATGTCGGGGTTGTGAAGTGACCGGTGTGCGAAGCTGAGCGGGAACCGGCACCGTTAGGGGACCACCACCGTGACCACGAGAACGCGATCGGCGGCAGTAGTGCTGGCTGGCGCCGGAATCATTGCGGCAACGTGGGGCCCGTGGCTGCCGCGGGCCTCGGCCGACCCGCCCGAGGAAGAGCTGGAGCGGCTGTCGAGCCGGTACGCGCAGACGACGTGCGCACAGTTGGGCCAGTACCCGGACATGCAGGGCTTCAACGCCGCCGTCGCCGACACGATGGACCGCAACGCGATCTCCAGGACGGCGGCCCAGCGAGTGGTGGGGCTCTCCGTGAAGAACTACTGCCCGCAATACCTGCCGGTGGTCCGCGAGGTCGTGCCCGATTTCTCCTAGCGACGGCCTTGTCACCGCCCGTTCCTACCATCGAGTCGTGCACAGGGACCTGGCCCGCGAATGAGCAAGGCACTCTTCGTCATTCCGCTGGCCTGCGGGCTGCTCGCCGGGGTCGTCCAGCGCAGCCTGGGGACGGGCGTCGTGGGCTTCTACGTGACGTTGCTGCTCGAGGTGCTTCTGGCGTGGGCCACCAACCGCCAGTGGCCGCGCGGGAGGCGGGGCCTCGCCACGATGCGTGCGATCGACGCCATGGACGGGGTCGCGTTCGAGAATTACGTCGCCGCACGCCTCGGCCGGGCCGGCTGGCGGGTCGGGACCACCCCGGCGGTCGGGGACTACGGCGTTGACCTGATCGCCGAGAAGGACGGACAGCGGGTGGCGGTCCAGTGCAAGCGCTACGGCAAACCGGTCGGCGTCGCGGCCGTCCAGCAGGTGGTCTCCGGCGCACGCCACCACGGATGCACGCGCAGCATCGTGGTGAGCAATCAGGAGTTCACAGCCGCCGCCAAGCAACTGGCACACACGCACGGCTGTCAGCTGATCGGCCGCAAAACTCTGCAAGCCTGGGTGCCGCCCGCAAGTATGGGCCGAAGGGGGTCCTAAGGCCCTACCGTCCACTTAGCGTTGCTTAACAATTAAGAATGTGGATCAACAAGAGTACGACGGCGGCCTCGGCTTGGCGCAGCTTCCGGACGGCGCCGAGCGGTTGGACGCCGCCGAGGCGATGCGGTTGCTGGCCGGCATCGACGTCGGACGGGTCGTCTTCGACCTGCAGGCACTGCCGGCGATCCGCCCGGTCAACCACCTGGTGGATGAGGGCGTTATCATCATCCGTTGCCGGCTGACCTCGGCGATCTCCGCCGCCGTGCGCAACTCGGATCGCGTCGTCGTGGCTTACGAGGCCGACGACCTCGACAGCCGCACCCGGACCGGCTGGAGCGTTGTCGTGACCGGCCGCGCACGAACCGTGACCGATCCCGGCCTCATCGCCCGCTACGAGCGAGTGCTGCACCCGTGGGTGAACCACGCCGACACCGTCGTGGCGATCGAGCCGGAGATCGTCACCGGCCTGCGCCTGACGGGCCCGAACACCGAGACCGGCTGATTTAGAAGTCCCAGTCCTCGTCCTCGGTGACGACGGCCTTGCCGATCACGTAGCTCGACCCGGACCCGGAAAAGAAGTCGTGGTTCTCGTCGGCGTTGGGCGACAACGCCGAGAGGATCGCCGGGTTCACGTCGGTCTCGTCGCGCGGGAACAGCGCCTCGTAGCCGAGGTTCATCAGCGCCTTGTTGGCGTTGTAGCGCAGGAACTTCTTGACGTCCTCGGTCAGCCCGACCTGGTCGTAGAGATCCTGGGTGTACTCCACCTCGTTGTCGTAGAGCTCGAAGAGCAACTCGTAGGTGTAGTCCTTGAGCTCGGCCCGCTTGGCGTCGTCGACCAGCGCCAGGCCGCGCTGGAACTTGTAGCCGATGTAGTAGCCATGGACGGCCTCGTCGCGGATGATCAGCCGGATCATGTCGGCGGTGTTGGTCAGCTTGGCCCGGCTCGACCAGTACATCGGCAGGTAGAACCCGGAGT
>NZ_JBYCLG010000378.1:0-2340 GCF_057473785.1 Mycobacterium sp. TH-M103 | reverse complement strand
CGCCGGTGGTGTGGCGCGGGCCGATGCTGCACCGGGCGCTGCAGCAGTTCCTGGCCGACGTGTACTGGGGCGACCTGGACGTGCTGCTGCTCGACCTGCCGCCCGGCACCGGCGACATCGCCATCTCGGTGGCGCAGCTCATCCCCAACGCAGAAATCCTGGTGGTGACCACCCCGCAGCTGGCCGCGGCCGAGGTCGCCGAACGAGCCGGCAGCATCGCCCTGCAGACCCGCCAGCGCGTCGTGGGGGTCGTGGAGAACATGTCGGGGCTGATCCTGCCGGACGGGTCGACGGTGCAGGTGTTCGGCGAGGGCGGCGGCCAGCAGGTCGCCGAGCGGTTGTCCCGCGCGGTCGGTGCCGACGTGCCGCTGCTGGGCAAGATCCCGCTGGACCCCGCGCTGGTGGCCGCCGGGGACGCGGGCACCCCGATCGTGCTGAGCGCGCCCGACTCGCCGGTGAGCGCGCAACTGCGTGGCGTCGCCGACGTCCTGTCCTCGCGGCGGCGCGGCCTGGCGGGTGTTTCGCTGGGGCTGGACCCGACCCGGCGATAGTCCCTTCGCGCGACCAGACGGCTCAGGTGGCGTCGGCGTCGAACGGCGCGGGGCCGTCGTGCTGCTCGGCCGCACGGCCCGCCGCCGGCGGCGGTGACCCGTTGATCGGCCTGACCGGCCCGTCGAAGTTGCCGGTGAAGAGGGAGTCGTCGCCGTCGAAGAGGTGCTTGGTCAACGCCGCGCGCGGTGACATGCCCCGCAGCTTCTGCAGCTCGCTGATCGGGCCGCGCAGGTCGTCGAACTCGGGACCGATATCCTCGCGCAGCTGGCTGGTCACACCGGAAAGGTAGTCACGTGCCTGCCGCAGCGCGGTCGCGCTCCAGCGGATGGCTCCCGGAAGCCGCTCCGGGCCGAGGACCACCAGCCCGACCACCACGAGGACGAGCATCTCCCCCCAGCCGACGTTGGCGAACATCTAGCTGGTATCGGGTTCGGGCTTGACCGTCAGCGTGACGTGCCGGCCGTCGCGCACCACCTCCACCGGCGCGTCCTGGCCGATGGTCAGCTGCCGCACGGCGACCACGAACTCGTCGGAGTCGGCCACGGTGCGGTTGCCGATCTTGACGATGACGTCGTTTTCCAGGATCCCCGCCTTCTGCGCCGGGCTGCCCGCCTTCACGTTGGCGACCTGGGCGCCGGACGCGATCGCGTTGCTCACCGACCGGGTGCTGATACCCAGCGTCGGGTGCACGATCTTTCCGTCTTTGATCAGGGTTTCGGCGACCTGCCTGGCCTCGTTGATCGGGATGGCGAAGCCCAACCCGCTGGCGCTGTCCGACAACGACTTCCCGGCGGTGTTGATGCCGATCACCTGCGAATCCATGTTGATCAGCGGGCCGCCGGAGTTGCCGTGGTTGATCGAGGCGTCCGTCTGGATGGCGTCGATGACGGTGTCGGTGTCCGAGCCCTCCCCCGACAGCGGGACGGGGCGGTGCAGCGCGCTGACGATGCCTTGGGTCACGGTGCTGCGCAGCCCCAGCGGGGCACCGGCGGCGAGCACCTCGTCGCCGACGCGCACCTTGGCGGAGTCGCCGAGGCGCGCCACCGTCAGGTTGTCGACGTTGTCGACCTTGAGGACGGCCAGGTCGGTCTTGGGATCGCGCCCCACGAGGTTGGCGGGCACTTCCTTGCCGTCGTTGAACACTACGGTGGTCTTGAACTGGCTGGGGTTGTTGGCCGCCTCGGAGATGACGTGGTTGTTGGTCAGGATGTAGCCGCGGCCGTCGATGATGACTCCGGAGCCCTGCAGCCCCTCCTGGTCGCTCTTGGACTCGATGGTCACCACCGAGTCGGCGGTCGCAGCCGCCACCTTGGCGAACCGGCCGGCCGGTCCCTGCGGGTTGTTGTCGGTGGCCAGAGTGACCCGCGAGGTGGTGAACGCCTCGACGACCTCCGCCGTCTTGCGACCGATCACCCCGCCGATCACGCCGATCAGCAGCGCGATCATCGCCAGGACGGCCAGCGCGCGGTAGGACACCCGGCCGCCGAACAGGACGTCGCGCACGCCCAACTTGCCGCGGTAGCCCGGCACGGTCTGCGGGGGGGCCGGGGCCACCGCCGGGGTTCCCAGCGCGGCCCCGGCACCGGGGTCGCGCCACGGGTCGTCGGGGTCGTCCGGCCCGGCGCCGTTGCGTTCGCCGTCCAGCGCGCCGGCATCGATCGGGTGCCGTTGCAGCGATTCGGTAATCCCCACCGGGCGGCTGAACGCCTCCTGCAGCACGGGGTCGGCCGGTTGGTCGTCAGGCCTGAATTCGCCTTGTTCGCGGTACTTCGCCGGTCGCACGCGCTC
>NZ_JBYCLG010000377.1:0-31993 GCF_057473785.1 Mycobacterium sp. TH-M103 | reverse complement strand
ACCACCCAGACGAACGCCCAGGCGTCGGGGTCGATCAGGCCCAGCCGGTGGGCGATCTCGCCGCGGGCCGCGCCCAGCAGGGCCCGCGAGGGCTTGGCCGGGCCGGCCGAGAAGAAGACGCAGTCCCCCGGCTTCGCCCCGACGTACGCGGGCAGGCCGTCGCGTTCGGCGTCGCTCAGGTTCTTGGCCACCGGGCCGCCCAGGGCGCCGTCGTCGCCGACCAGCACATAGGCCAGCCCCTTGTGCCCGCGCTGCTTGGCCCACTCCTGCCAGCCGTCCAGGGTGCGTCGCGGCTGCGACGCCCCGCCGGGCATCACCACGGCGCCGACATAGGGCGCCTGGAACACCCGAAAGGTGGTGTCGGAGAAGAACTTCGTGCACTCGACGAGCTCCAGCCCGAACCGCATGTCGGGCTTGTCAGAGCCGAAGCGCCGCATCGCGTCGGCGTAGCTGATCCGCGGGATGGGCCGCGGAATGTCGTAGCCGATCAGCGCCCACAGCGCGGACAGGATCTCCTCGGAGACCGCGATGATGTCCTCGGCGTCGACGAAGCTCATCTCTATGTCGAGCTGGGTGAACTCGGGCTGGCGATCGGCGCGGAAGTCCTCGTCCCGGTAGCAGCGGGCGATCTGGTAGTAGCGCTCCATCCCGGCCTCCATCAGCAGCTGCTTGAACAGCTGCGGGCTCTGCGGCAGGGCGTAGAACGAACCGGGGTGCAGGCGGGCCGGAACCAGGAAGTCGCGGGCACCCTCCGGCGTCGAGCGGGTGATGGTCGGCGTCTCGACCTCGACGAAGTCGTGACCCGCCAGCACCGCGCGGGCGGCAGCATTCACCTTGGAGCGCAACCGCATCGCGGCGGCCGGGCCGTCGCGGCGCAGGTCGAGGTAGCGGTACTTCAGCCGCAGCTCCTCGCCGGCGGGCTCGTCGAGCTGGAAGGGCAGCGGCGCGCTCTCACCCAGCACGGTCAGCGACGCGGCGTCGACCTCGATGTCGCCGGTGGCGATCTCCGGGTTGGCGTTGCCCTCCGGGCGGACCTCGACGACCCCGGAGACCGCGACGCAGAACTCGGCGCGCAAGCGGTGCGCCTGCTCCAGGACGGCCGGGTCGCGAAACACCACCTGGGCGACACCCGACGCATCGCGCAGGTCGATGAAGATGACGCCGCCGTGGTCGCGGCGGCGGGCCACCCAGCCCGCCAGCGTCACCTGCTGGCCGGCGTCGGTCTTCCGCAGCGAACCGGCGGCGTGGCTGCGCAGCACAAACACTCCTCTTGTAATGGGCTTTCAAGGGCTTTTGAAGGGCTGGAACGAATGCCCAGTCTAGAGGAGGTAATTTCTGTCCCATCGCCACCAACATCGCACTCGTCGGTCCCGGCGCCGTCGGCACGACGATCGCCGCGCTGCTCCATGCGGCCGGGCACCGGGTCCTGTTGTGCGGTCACACGCCCCGGGACCACATCGAGCTGCGGCCCGACGGCGCGGAACCGATCGTGGTTCCCGGGCCGGTGCACACCGACCCGTCCGAGGTCGACGGCCCGGTCGACGTGCTGGTCCTGGCGGTCAAGGCCACCCAGAACGACGCGGCCGCGGGCTGGCTGGCCCGGCTGTGCGCCGAACACACCATCGTCGCGGTGCTGCAGAACGGGGTCGAACAGGTCGAGCAGGTGCAGCCGCACCGCCCGGCCTCGCCGGTGGTGCCGGGAATCGTGTGGTTCGGCTCCGAGACCCAGCCCGACGGGTGGGTGCGGCTGCGCGGCGAGCCCGCGCTGGTGCTGCCCAGCGGGCCCGCGGCGGAGACGGTCGCCGGGCTGTTGCGCGGCGCCGGCTGCCGGGTGGACTGCGACCCCGACTTCATCACCGCGGCGTGGCGCAAGCTGCTCGTCAACGCGCTGGCGGGTTTCATGGTGCTGTCCGGGCGCCGATCGGGCATGTTCCGCCGCGACGACGTCGCCGCGCTGTCGCGCCGCTACGTCACCGAGTGCCTCGCCGTGGCCCGGGCCGAGGGGGCCCGCCTCGCCGACGACGTGGTCGAGGAGCTGGTGGACCTGTTCCGTCGCGGCCCCGAGGACATGGGCACCTCGATGCTGGCCGACCGGGAGCACCGCCGGCGTTTGGAATGGGACATCCGCAACGGCGTGGTCGTGCGCAGGGCGCGTGCGAACGGCCTGGCCACACCGATCAGCGACGTGCTGGTGCCGCTGCTGGCGGCGGCGAGCGACGGCCCCGGCTGATGCCGCGCAAGCAATCGCAAAAGCCCCTCATTTCGCCACGAAATGGGGGCTTCTGCGAGCGCTCGCGCTAGGTTGGTGGCCATGTTCCGCTGCGAGCGTGTCGACCTGACCTTCATCGACACCGCACCGTTCCGTTTCCGCAACAGCGTCGACCTGGCCATCACGCCCGAGCAACTGTTCGACGTGCTCGGCAACGCCGAGGCCTGGCCGCGCTGGGCGCCGGTGATCACCAAGGTGACCTGGACCAGCCCCGAGCCGCGCGGTGTCGGCACCACCCGCACCGTGCAGATGCGCGGCGGCATCGTGGGCGACGAGGAGTTCCTCGCGTGGGAACCGTTCACTCGCATGGCATTCCGGTTCAACGAATGCTCGACAAAGGCGGTAGCGGCGTTCGCCGAAGACTACCGCGCCGAGGCCATCCCCGGCGGCTGCCGGCTGACGTGGACGATGGCGCAGAAACCCGCCGGTCCGGCGCGGCTGGCGATGGTCGTGGTCGCCCCGCTGCTGAACCTGGGCCTGCGCCGGTTCCTGAGCAACCTGCGCCGCTACACCGACGCCCACGCGGCCCGGCCGAGTTAGGAGCGCGCGATGACCTTCAACGAGGGGATGCAGATCGACACCAGCGCCGCGTCCACGTCCGGGGGCGTCGGCGGGATGCGGATCGCCCTGGGCGGGGGCATCGGCGGGTTGCTGATCCTGTTCGCGGCGTTGTTCTTCGGCGTCGATCCCGGCGGCATCACCAGCCAGCAGCCGATGGACACCCGCGACGACGTGGCCAGCGGCTTCGACTTGAGCCGGTGCCGGACCGGGGCCGACGCCAACAAGTACGTGCAGTGTCGCGTGGTGGCGACCGGCAATTCCGTGGACGCGGTCTGGCATCAGCTGATGCGCGACTACACCCGCCCGCGAATGCGCCTGTTCACCGGCAGCGTCAACACCGGCTGCGGTCCGGCCACCAGCGCGGTCGGCCCGTTCTACTGCCCGGTGGACCAGACGGCCTACTTCGACACCGACTTCTTCCAGGTCCTCGTCAACCAGTTCGGTTCCAGCGGAGGGCCGTTCGCGCAGGAATACGTGGTTGCCCACGAGTACGGCCATCACGTGCAGCAACTGCAGGGCATCATCGGCCGCGCCCAGCAGGGCGCCCAGGGCGCCCTCGGCAACGGCGTGCGCACCGAGTTGCAGGCGGACTGCTACGCCGGCGTGTGGGCCCACTACGCGTCCACCGTCAAACAGGAGAGCACCGGCGTCCCCTACCTGGAGCCGTTGAGCGACAAAGACATCCGCGACGCCCTCTCGGCGGCGGCGTCGGTCGGCGACGACCGCATCCAGAAGGCCGCGACCGGGCACATCAACCCCGAGTCGTGGACGCACGGATCCTCGGCCCAGCGCCAGAAGTGGTTCACCACCGGCTACCAAACCGGCAACCCCAACAAGTGCAACACCTTCTCCGCCGCCAATCTCGGCTGACGGGCCGCGCTCGCCCCCGATCCCGGCGCCTCGGCTGACGCCAGAGTCTGTGCCCGAATAGCGTTCACTCACTGCGAAATACGACCGACGATGGTGGCGAGGTGGGGCGGGAGGCCACGGCTATCGGCCATATTGCGCGGCTCTTCGGCGGGTGGGCTGGGCACGAAGGCTGCACTTCGATACATTGCCTGGGTGTCCGTTCTCAAGGCATTGCTCGGCCTGTCCTGCGCCGGTCTGGTCGCGGCCTGCTCGTCGGGCGAGTCAGCCCACCCGGCGGACATCAAGAAGGTGTTCACCGTCGAGTCGACGTTCGGTCCGGAATTCCGCGTCAAGGGCAAGGGACCCACGGGGATCGACCCGCAGCTGGAGGGATCGCAGGGCCTGCCGCCCAACGTGACGTTCGAGCCGGCGGACTGCGGCAAGTACACCACCGGACAGCGGCTGCCGCTGGGCACGCAGGGCAAGATGGCCGCGGTGTTCGCCGACGGCAAGGGCAACCGGTTCGTCACGGTCGCCTTCCAGACCGCCGACGAGTTGCCCTTCGAAGCCATCCCCGACCAGTGCAAGCACGTGACGTTCAGCGGCCCCAACCTCAACGGTGTCGTCGACGCGGTGGATGCACCACACATCGAGGGCGCCCACACGCTGGGCACATACCGCCAGATCGAGGCCAAAGTCGGCGAGAAGGCCCAGTCCCAGGAGGTCTACCGCTTCGCCGCCTACCTCGGGCGGTCGTTGGTGGTGGTCACCGCGACCCCGCTGACGGCGCCGAACCAGCCGCCGTCGTCGATCGACGTCGACCGCGCACGCCGCCTGCTGACCGACGCCGTTTCGGCCATCCGCGGCTGAGGCGCTGGCTAAGCTTGGCGCCCATGACTTCGGATGACGGTGCGTCGAGGCGCAGCAACCGCCCGAAGTGGGCCTTGATAGCGCTGACGGCGGTCGCGGTGCTGGCCGCCGCGTTGGCCACATCGACGCTGCTCGGCCGCAACGGGGCCAACGATTCGTCGTCGGCTCCCCCGTCGGCATCGGCGCCCGCCGAAACGTCGGAGGTCGCCAGCGCACGGGACGTCGGCCCGGTCACCGTGGTCGTCGACGATCCCACATGTCCGGCGTGGACAGCCATCAACAACAGCCTCGCGACCGGCGGGCAGGGCCTGTGGAACGACCGGGACCGGTCCGTTCCGGCTTCGGCATGGAACGACAAGCAACGCATCCAGTTCCTCGCCGCGGGTCAAGCCATGGGCAACGCCGCCGCGCAAACCGTCGGACTGGTCAAGCTGACGCCGCATCGGGTGGTGCGGGAACTCTACGAGCAGTTCATCGCCTATGCGCGCGCCTACGCCGAGCACATCCCGCACTACACCCCGGCCGACGACACCCTGGCGGGCACCGCGAACAGCGCCTCCTCGGCGCTGGGGGCGATCTGCGCGGCGGTTGCCGACGGCTCGGCAGCGGAGCGCGGGCCGGTCGTACCGCCGCCGGCCCCGCCGTCACAGGTCGCACCGGTGGGCAACATCGCCAAGCCGCAGCGCTTCCTCACCAAACCCAATCCCATATGCGCCGATTGGAAATCCGCGCTGGACGAATTCGGCCGACAAACCGCCGACTGGCAGAAGATCAACCCCAACCTCCCCGCCTTGTGGTGGAACAAGGAGCAGAAGGCGACCAATTTCGCCGTCGCTCCGGTGATGAACGCCTTTGCCGGCAAGCTGGAACTGCTCGGCCGGCGCGCCGGGAACCCGACGCTGCAGGACTTCGCGGTGCTCTCGGCGCAGTACCGGCGCGCGTTCGTCGTGGCGATACCGACCTACAGTCCGGCGGACAACCATCTGGCCAACGCCGCGACCTACGCCTCCACCACCGTTCTGGGAGCCTGCGCGGCCACGACCGGATAGAACCCCGGCGGCGCGTCAGGCGATCGCGTAGTCGCTCAACGGGAACCGGTCCTGCTCGGCGACGGCCTCGTACACCGACGTCGGCCGGAACAGCGGCGCCTCCCCGCTGGGGCAGAACCAGTACGACCGCGAGTTCGCGCAGTTGCCGGCGTAGAAGACCGAGTCGTCGAGCAACTCGGTCATCCGGTCCAGGAAGCGGGCGTTGGCCTGCTCGGTGACCTCGAAGGTGCCCGCACCCCGCCGCTGCAGTTCCCCGAACAACCGATTCATGTGCCGCATCTGGTATTCGACGGTGTTGAACCACGACAGGCCCACCCACGCGTACGGGCTGGCCATGGTCAGAAAGTTCGGGAAGTTGGGCACCGAGATGCCTTCGTAGGCCTGAAACCTGTTCTCCCGCCACCATTTTCCGAGGTTGCGGCCGTCCCGGCCGATCACCTCGATCGCGGGTAGGTTGGCTTCCCAGACGTCGTACCCGGTGGCCAGGACCAGCGTGTCGATGGTGCGTTTGGTGCCGTCGCGGCCCACGATGCCGTCGGGTTCGATGCGTTCGATGCCGCCGGTCTCCAGGTGCACGTGCGGCTTGGTGAAGGCCCGGTAATAGGAGTTGGAGATCGTGGGCCGCTTGCAGCCGAAGTCGTACTCGGGGTTCAGCTTCCGCCACACATCCTTGTCGCGCACCGCCAGCAGCCGGTGCAGCTTCGAGAGATCCGACGCGGCCTTGTTGACCCACCGGAACCTGCGGAACCGCCACATCGCGATAACCATCATCAGGTCCATGGCCATGTCGGTGAACCACCGCACGACGCGCTGCGCGGCCGGCACCCGGGCGAACAGCCGCTGCACCGGGGGCGGGAACCCGACGTCGAGCTTGGGCATGACCCAGATGGGGGTGCGCTGGTAGACGGTCAGCTCGGCGGCCTCCTTGGCCAGCTCCGGGATCACCTGCACCCCGGTGGAACCCGTGCCGATGACCGCGGCGCGGCGCCCGGCGAAGGAGTAGGCGTCGTCCCAGTCGGCGGTGTGCACGACGCGCCCGCCGAACGTCTCGATGCCCGGGATGTCCGGGGTGCGCGGCTGGCACAGGAAGCCGGTCGCCGCGATCAGGAACTGCGCACCGAGCGTGTCGCCGCCGGCGAGCGAAACCTCCCAGCGCCGGGCCTCGTCGTCCCAGCGCGCGCCCTCGACGGTGCTGTTGAACCGCATGTGGCGGCGCACGTCGTACTTGTCGGCGACATGCTCGGCATACCGTTTGACCTCCGCGCCCGGCGCGAACAGCCGCGACCAGTACGGGTTGGGTTCGAACCAGTAGGAATAGGTGGTCGACGGGACGTCGACGGTGAGGCCCGGGTAATGGTTGACATGCCACGTTCCGCCCAGGTCGCTTTCGCGGTCGACGATCAGGATGTTGTCGTAGCCCAGCCGGTTGAGCTGAATCGCCGCACCGATGCCCCCGAAACCCGCCCCCACGATGACGGCGTCGAATTGCTGCACGCCCATACTTTCCAAACCGTACCCGACAGCGCCGCCGCACGGCCGTCGGCGATTGCCGCCAGGACTCCTGCTCGTGGACGCACCGGTTTGCGGTAAAGTCGATTTTCAGTCGGTTCCGGGGGGTCGGAAAAAGCCGAATTTTGGGGGGTTTCATGTCGTATTTGGTGACGACGCCGGAGTATGTGTCGGCAGCGGCAACGGATCTGGCGAACATCGGCTCGACGATCAGCGCCGCCAACGCGTCGGCGTCGGGCCCGACGACGGCGATGGTGGCCGCCGGCGCCGACGAGGTGTCGGCCGCGGTGTCGGCCGTCTTCTCCGAATACGGCCGGGCCTACCAGGCGCTCAGCGCGCAGGTCGAGGCGTTTCACCAGCAGTTCGTGCAGCTGATGACCGCCGCGGGTGGCACCTACGCCGCCGCCGAGGCGGCCAACATCTCCCCGCTGCAGACAGTGCAGGAGGAGCTTTCTGCGGCGGTCAACGCGCCCGCGCAGCTCGGGAGCGCGCTGGCCGGAGCAAACTTGGGCGGTCTCACGCGGGGGCTCACGAGTGGGTTGGGAAACCTCGCCGGCCTGGGCGGCGCGGCGAGCCTCGGAAATCTGGTCGGACTCACCGGCCTGGGTGGCCTGACCAATCTCGGCGGGCTCGCGAATGTCGGAAATCTCACCAATCTCGGGGGGCTGGGGAATCTCGGCGGCGTCACCAATCTGGGCGGCCTGACCAATCCCGGCGGTCTCGCCAACCTCGGTGGCCTCACCAACCTCGGCGGCCTGACCGGGGGCCTCGCCAATCTCAACGTCGGCGGCGACCTCAGCCGCCTGGCCAACGTTCCGTACAACCTGTTCGCCGACGTCGCGAACATCCCCTATTACGAGTCGCTGGCGCTGCAGGAGTACGCGTACGCCCTGGGTCCGGCCGGTTCGGTCGGCGGGGTTCCGGGCTGGATCCCCTCGGGTACCGCACCCAGCGCGATCGCGACAATCGACGGGCTCAAGTACTACGCCTTGGGTGGAACCGGCAGCTGGGAGATGCAATCACTCGGTAACACCTGGGGCTGGGACGATGGCAACTGGCCGCAGGTGGACGCGATCTTGCACTTCCTGTTGCCTTTCCCGTTCACCGAATCCCTCGCCAACCAGGTCCAGACACTGGCGCAGGCCGAATTCATCGACGGTTCTACGGTCGGCACCGAGTTCCAGGCCGCCAACCCCTTGGCCTACCTTGGTCAATGGGTCCATGGCGACACGTCGCTGCAGTCGTTGCTCGCGGGCACCCACTACCCCAACATCATCGAAGACACTGTCGGTGCGAATGTCCTACCGGGCGAACCCAACCTCGCCTCAAGTGGATCAGGAGTCGTCACGTTGGCCAACGGCCAACTCGCACAGAACGTCGCCTGGTCCGGCCAGTATGCGCAGCTGCAGCCGCTGGCGCCGCTTAACGCCATTGGCGCAAACCTGACAGGCCCTCCGGCGGCGAATCCGATCCAGCTCCCGAACGTCGGCAATGTCGTGTCGAGCGCGATCAAACTGGAGTCCGACGAAATCTACGACTTCGACCCGTTCGAAACTGGCAGCTTTCTGTATTGGGGCTCACCAACCCTCTACAGCGTCCCGGCCGGGCTTGGCGGTACGATTCAGGACTTCACCGGTATACCCAACCAATTCCCGCTGGCTAACCTTGGCGCCGAGCCAGTTTGGGGATATGGCACCGGCCCGTCGTTCCTGCCGACGGGTCTACAGGAGGGCGGATCCTACTTCGCGCAAGGACTGCTTGGATACACCAACCCCGGCATCTATGCTCAGGCGCTCGGCAACGACATCAACGTTCTGACCAACCCCAGCTCGCTGCTGGCCAGCGCGCCGCTGGTCGGATATCTGGGAATCGATTAGTCGGCGCGCGGATATGGCGCTGCTGCTGAACGGAAACCGGTCGGTCGACAAGCACGGGTTCCGGTTCGGAATCCTCGACGGGATCGTGAACTCGCGCCTGTCGCCGACCGCGCTGACGCAGGCGAGTTACGTGACCGCCGCGGCGACGGGGGCCGACTCGTTCTGGGTCGGCGATCATCTGAACGCGTTCATCCCGCGCTCGCTGGCCACGCGCGAACATCTGGGCGTGGCAGCCACAGTCGTGCCTGACGTCGACGCGGTCCTCGAACCGTGGACCGTGCTGGGAAACCTGGCCGCCCGCAACCGTATTCGCCGGCTCCGGCTCGGGATCTGCGTGACCGACGCCAGCCGCCGCAACCCGGCGGTGACGGCGCAGGCCGCGGCGAGCCTGCATCTGCTCACCCGGGGCCGCGCCATGCTGGGCATC
Organism: Mycobacterium sp. TH-M103; assembly: GCF_057473785.1. Taxonomy (NCBI): domain Bacteria; kingdom Bacillati; phylum Actinomycetota; class Actinomycetes; order Mycobacteriales; family Mycobacteriaceae; genus Mycobacterium; species Mycobacterium sp. TH-M103. The sequence continues at coordinate 22,582 of NZ_JBYCLG010000377.1, read as the reverse complement.
GGTGTCGGGGAACGCGAGGGCAACGAACCCTACGGTGTGCGGCGGAGCAAACCCGTGGCCGAACTCGAGGAGGCCCTGGCCACGATCCGCGCGTTGTGGGATTCGGGCGGCGAGCTGGTCACCCGCGACTCGCCCTATTTCCCTTTGCACAACGCCATCTTCGCGCTGCCGCCCTATCGCGGGAAGTGGCCGGAGATCTGGGTGGCGGCCCACGGGCCGCGGATGCTCCGCGTCACCGGGCGCTACGCCGACGCCTGGGTGCCCTTTGTCATCTCCCGTCCCGCCGACTACTCCCGCGCGCTGGAGGCCGTGCGCGCGTCGGCCTCCGACGCCGGCCGTGACCCGATGTCGATCGTGCCCGCGGTGAACCGTGCCCTGGTCACCGGTCGCAGTCGCGACGACGTGGACGAGGCGCTGGACTCGGTGATCATGAAAGCCTCCGCGCTGGCTGCCCCCGCGGAGGCCTGGGCGCGGCACGGCGCCCAACACCCGCTGGGCGCGGAGTTCTCCGGTGTGCAGGACCTGGTGCCCCAGACCATCGACGCGCGGACGGCGTTGTCCTACACCGCGAAAGTCCCGCTGTCCCTGATGAAAGAGCTGACCTTCAACGGTACGCCCGACGAAGTGGTCGACCAGCTGGCACAATGGCGCGACCACGGGCTGCGCTACGCGCTGATCATCAACGCCGGACCACTGAACCCCAGCTTCCGCAAGAGCCTCGCGGCTAACACCCCGTACCTCAAGCTTCTTCGCCGGCTGAAGAAGTTGTGACCCGCGGGCCTCAGCGGTCCTGCCACGCCCGGTTGCCGTAGGTGTCGAGGTGGGTCACCTCGCCGACCGGCCGCCGCGTCGTGGGTCCGTAGCGCCCGCGCGGCCACCCCAGCGGGACGACGCAGCACGGCGTCACCGCGTGCGGCAACCCCAGCGTCCGGCGCGCCGATGCCACGCTCCACAACGGCAGGGTGATCAGCGAGGCCCCCAACCCCATTGCGCGCGCGGCCAGCAACAGGTTCTGCACGCTCGGGTAGATCGAGCCGTAGTACCCCGACTCGGCGGCGTGCGGCAGCGGCACCAAGGGCAGCTTGCCGTCCCGCACCCCCAGCCGCAGGCACGCCACCACCAGCACCGGGATCTCGGTGAAGTGGTCGACCTGCCACTGCACCGCGCGGGTGATCTTCGCCATCGACTCGTCGCGGGCGGCCACCCGCCGGATCATCGCGTTGTGGTAGATCCACCACGCCTGCCGGTAGCGCCGGGCCAGTTTGTCCTTGACGCGCTGGTCCTTGACGACGACGAATTCCCAGTTCTGCCCGTTGGCGCCGGTCGGGGCGCGCAGCGCCAGCTCGATGCACTTGAGCACCACTGCGTCGTCGACCGGGTCGGGCAGGACGCGGCGCACCGCCCGCTGGGTCATCATCGCCTCGGCGAGCGGCATGTCGAGGCGGCCCAGCGCCTCGGCGGCGCCGGGCACCTGCTCCGTCATGTCGTGCACCTCAAAGGCCTTGTCCACCAAGCCATTCGTCGATCCTTTCAGCCACCGCGGCCCATCCGGGCTCCAGCATCATGTTATGGCCCATGCCGGGGAAGAACTCCGCCTCGGTGCCGTAGGCGCGCGCGGTGGCGTGCACTTCGCTGCGGGTATGGGCACCGTCCTCCCGAGCGCCCAGGACGAGCAGCGGAGCGCTCACCCGTTTCGGCCGGACCAGGTTGAGCACCAGGCAGTCCACCCCGATGCGGGTGCTCTCCTCCTGCAGGCGCGCCGCGTAGCCGCGGACCTCGGCGTCGGTCAGCCCGCCGGCGAAGAACCGCTCGCGCGCGAGCTCGAGGGTGTTGACGTACGCCAACGATCTACCGGTGACGGCCATCTTCGCGAAGTGCCACGGATGGCGGCGCAGCCAGCGCAGGCCGGAACCGAGATTTCCCCGCGGCGGCATGGACGACAGCAGCACGCCCGCGGGCGCGTCGCGCTGCTCCAGGTACTTCTGGACGACGAAGCCGCCCAGGGAGTGACCGACCACGACGGGGCTGGTGGCCAAACTGTCGGCAACCGCACCGACATCCGCGACGTAGTCGGCAATCGAACAGCTGCGCAGCGGCTTCGCCGTCGGGCTCTTTCCGTGACCGCGCAGGCTCACCGCCAGCGCCCGATATCCCCGGCCGGCGAAGAACTCGAGGAAGTGCTCGTCCCAGCACCAGGCCGCGTGCCAGGCGCCGTGGACGAAAAGCAGCGGGACTGGATGGGATTGGCTGACGCTTCCCTTGTCGATCACCTCGAGCGCGCCCGCGCCGGTGTAGTTAGGCAACTCGAAGCGCCCCCGGATCGACATGGGGTCTCGACGGGCAGGCGTTCGTCGATGCGCAGATTGCTGCGCGAATTCCGCTTGGTGCCCACCGATGCGCGCGGTGAGCGGCCACCCGGCCCTGCACGAACGCGACGGCGTCGTCGCGCTGCTGTTGCGGGCCCGCGACGAGACCGGCCGGCCGCTCCCGGACCGGCATGTCGCCAACGAGTTGGTGACCCTGTTGGTCGCCGGCTACGAGACGACGTCCGCCCCGTTGGCGTGGGCGGTGGATGCTCAGACAGGTGCGCGCGGTACACAGCGCCGGCGGCTGACGTTGCGTGACTACGCCTGCGTCGCTTTTCTGGCCACCGCCAGGATGTAGTCGACATGCCACTCGTGGATCCAGAAGTTGTCGGGCCGCACCGTCCACCGCAGGACGGGATTCACGGATCTGCGTTCGGGCGCGAACAGGCTCTTGGACAGGAACCTGGCCAGCGGGCGGAAGATCTCGCCGGCGATGGAGCGCGTTTCGGCTTCGGCAAAACCAGTGTACAGCAACAGGTCCCGATAGGAATCGACGTTCGCCGCCTTGCGGACCGCCAACGGCGGGGCCCCCCGCCACCCGAGCCGGGCGACCTTGCGGCGGTGCCGGGCATTGAGGAACGTCTTGCGGGGCACGATGTCGGCGGTCACCAGCAGGCCGCCCGGCTTGAGCACGCGCAACGCCTCGGAGAAGAAGTCGACGCGGGACGGGAAGTGGAAGGCCGATTCCATCGCGACGACCTTGTCGACCGACTCGTCTTCCTGGGGCAGCGCGCAGGCGGACGCGTGGACGTAGTCGATCCGGTCGGACAGGCCCGCTTCCCGCACGCGGCGCGTCGAGATGGCGATCTGCTCGGTGGCCACGTTGATGCCGGTGATGTGTTTCACGCCGAACTCGTTGGCCCACAGGATGTCCTGGTCGCCGTAGCCGGGACCGCAGTCCACCACCACATCGGACGGGGCGAACTCGGCGCTGCGCGCGACCAGACGGGCCAGGTCCCGGCTGGCCTCGTCCAGCGTCGCGGGGTCGTTCTCCCAGTACCCGAAGTTGATGAACAGCGACTCCTCGCCGAACAGGTTCTGGGTGCCGATGATGTCGTATATCTGACCGGTCTTGGAGCCGTCGGTCCGCGACAGCAGGACGCGCGCCGTGCGCCGGCACTCGTCCGCCCAGCGGCGCAGCCGCACCCCGGTGGTTTCCTCCTGTATGCGACGCGGAACCGTGACCACGATCTCCCCCTGCTCTACTCGTTGATTGCGGATGGTGAGTCCTAAGAATGCTCGGCGATCCAGGCCGTGGTGAAGTGCTGGATGACCGGAATGTTCTCGGCCAGGTTGGCGCCGATGGCGTTCTCGAGTTTGCCACCCAACAGCGGAATCTTGACCTCGACCGACGCCGCGAAGAGCAGTTGCGAGCCGTGGTAACCGGGCGGGCCCGCCGGCACCAGCCGCGCATTCGCCAGCCCCGACCCCAACCCGCCGGGGGCCGAGACCCGGACCTCGCCGCGTACCTCGTCGGGCGCGACGGGCGTCCACGTCTCGCTGTGCAGGATCTTGATGTCCCCCGGGACGAGTCTGGCGACCGCGCCGGGTAGCAGCTGCCGGCCCAGGTATTGGGTGGCGTGCATGGTGACCGTCCCGTCGGGGTCGACGGTCAGCGAATCCATCGAGGTGGAAGCGTCGAAAGCCTCGTGCCGGGCCAGCCAGTAGTCCTTGCGGCTGAACGCCGCATGGACCTGCCCGACGCTGGCCGACGACTCGGTCACGATGTCGAATGTGCGTGGCATGGGGCTGACGATTCCTTATCGGGTGGCGGCGAACAAGCGGTCCGCCAGGGCGGAGGCGAACTGGCGCGCCTGCTCCAGCTGCTGCGGTCCGACGTTGGTCGCCGGGATGGGCACGCCCAGGTACCGGTCCCGGTACTCCCCGGTGCCCAGGTAGCTGGTCAGCGAGAGCATGGAGCGGACCTGGTCGCCGGGATAGGCGAAATGCACGCCGTCGACGTAGCGGCCGCCCCGCTTGGTGCCCAGCTTGCGCACCGCGGTGAGGTTTTCCCGCCAGTAGCGCCGGCACACCACGAACACGGCGAACGGTTTGCCCGCCAGCAGTCGTCGCGCCTCGTCGGACTTCAGGAACGACCGCATCGGCATGCTCGCCGTGCGCCACCAGGTCGGCGAGCCGATGCAGATCAGGTCGTAGTCGCCGTCGCGGACCGCGTCCGGGGTGCGGATCTCCCCACTCGCACGGCGCAGCTGGGCCGGGAGCACGCTGAGCATGTCGGGCCACACGCGCCGCATCGGGAAGCGGGTGAACGGTTCGGCGAAGCGCGGGTCGGTGAACTCGATCTGCGCCTTGCGCACCTCGCACCCGCGGTCGCGGAACACCTCCGCCGCGGCCTCGAGGACTTTCAGCGATTGCCCCGTGTAGGTGTAGTACAGCAGCAGGACCCGTGGGCGCATCAGTGAGTCTCCTTGTGGTTCAACGCTTCGCTTCTGCCGAGGGGCCGCAGCACGATGGGCATGCCGTCGACCGGGATGGGCATGCCGCCGTAGTCCCAGCGCGACCGGTAGCCGGGGTGGGCCAGCTCGAGGCGGTAGCGGCGCAGCAGCCGGTGGATGACGGCTTTGACCTCGAGCTGGGCGAACACCAGCCCGATGCACTTGTGCGCGCCACCGCCGAACGGGGCGAAGGCGTAATGGTGGCTCTTGTGCTCGGCCCGCGGCTCGGCGAACCGCGCGGGATCGAACCTGTCCGGTTCCGTCCACAGCTCGGGCAGCCGGTGGTTCATCGACGGCCACACCAGCATGAGGGTGCCGGCCGGCAGGTAGTGGCCCACCAGATCGGTGTCGCGCACCGTCTGGCGCATGACGAACGGCAGCGGGGTCACCATCCGCAGCGACTCGTTCATCACCAGGTCCAGCGCCTCCAGCTTCTCCAGCGCCTCGATGTCCAGCGGCGCGTCACCCAGTCGCGCCGACTCGTCGCGGCACCGCTCCTGCCATTCCGGGTGCGCGGCAAGGTTGTAGGCGATGTTGGTCGTGGCCGTCGTGGAGGTGTCGTGGCCGGCCATCAGCAAAAAGATCATGTGGTTGACGATGTCGGCGTCGGTGAAACTGTTGCCGTCCTCGTCCGTGCTGTGACACAACACGGTGAGCAGGTCGCTGCCGTCGGCGTCGCGGCGTTCCCTGACCCGCTCGGTGAAGTAGTCCTCCAGCACTCTGCGGCCCCGCAGGCCGCGCCACCACTTGAACGGCGGCACCGGATAACGGATGAACGCCCCACCGGCGCGGGTCGTGATGGTGAAGGCGTCGTTCACCTTGGTGACCAGTCGACGGTCGGTGCCGGGTTGGTGGCCCATGAACACCATCGACGCGATGTCGAGGGTGAGCTTCTTCATCGCGGGATGGAACAGGAACCGGGCGTCGTCGGTCGGCCAGTCGGCGACGACGCCCGTGGCCACCCGGTCGATGTGCTCGACGTAGCCGGACAACCGGGTCCGCGTGAACGCGTCCTGCATGATGCGCCGGTGGTAGAGGTGCTCGTCGAAGTCCAGCAGCATCAGGCCGCGGTTGAAGAACGGCCCGCAGATCGGGTACCACCCCTTCTGGGAGAAGGCCTTGTCCTTGTTGGCGAACACCGCCCGGGTGGCCTCTGGCCCCAGCGCGTTGACCGAGCGCAGGATCCGCACGTCGGAGAAGAACACCGGACCGTATTTGCGGTACATGTGCAACGCGAAGTCGGGTCCGCCGCGGAACATCTCGAGGCTGTGGCCGAAAACCGGCAGGCCCGAGTCGCCCAGCACCGGCGCCAGGCCGCTGCCGGCGGGCGGCGCGGCCAGCACCTTGGTCTTCCACGGATGGTCGCGCACCTTGCGCTCCACCAGTCCCAGGCCGGGAATGTTGTTGAGCGTCGGCGTGAGCCGGCGACGGGCCTGGTCGGCCAGATACGCCGGCGTGCTGATGGCGGTCATCGGCGTTGCTCCTTTCCGGGGGCGACGACAGGTGCGCGGGGTGTGGCCGCAACTCGCGGGATCCTGGGGGGTCTCGGTCGACCCGCGCGCCCACGAACCCCGAAGCGGCCCGTAACCTCGGAGAGGTGACGGAGAAGGTTTCGGTCGATCTCAGCGGCGCCCCGCAGACCATGCTGGCGACGCTCTACCTCAAGGCGCTGGACGCCGATTTCGCTCGCCCGATCCTCGGCGACCGGTTCGCCAAGGAGGCGGCCGCACGCCTCGACTACGACTTCACCGACATCGGCATCACCGCCAAGTGGGCTCCGCTGATCACCGTGCGCACCGCGCAGTACGACATCTGGGCGCGCCAGTTCCTGGCCATGCACCCGCGGTGCACGGTCATCCATCTGGGTTGCGGGATGGACAGCCGGGTCTTCCGGCTCGATCCCGGACCGGACGTGCGGTGGTACGACGTCGACTACCCCGAGGTGATTGCCTTGCGGCAGAAGGTTTTTCCGTCCCGCCACGGATACCACCTGTTGCCCACGTCGGCGACCGACATGTCCTGGCTGGACCGGATACCCGCCGAGGGCCCCGCGCTGCTGCTGGCCGAGGGCATCAGCATGTACCTGACCGCGGACGAAGGCGCCGCGCTGCTGAACCGCTTCGTCGAGCACTTCGGATCCGGGGAGCTGCAGATCGACTTCTACAACCGGTGGGCGATCAGGTCGCAGAAGGGCCACACGCTGGTGCGGCGCACCGGCTCGAAGCTGTTCTGGGGGGTCGACAGCCCGCAGGACGTGCTGAGCCGGGTGCCCGGCATCCGGCTGCTGATCGCCGCGACATTGTTCGACGCCAGCACATTTCGCGGCGCGCCCCGAGGGTTCCGGGTGGCGGGCCGGCTGAGCCGCATCGCCCCGCCGCTGCGCCGCACCCTGCAATACCATCGCTACGCCTTCGGGCCCGTCAGCTGACGCCACTGGCGGCGTGTTGTTCGGCGACGCTGCGCAGCACCGCATGTATCTCGTCGACGAACTTCTCCGGTCCCGGCGCGTGCGTGTGGTATTCGACCACCAGCTGGCCGGCGAAGATCTTGCTCAGATACATGTCGATGCCGGCGCTGACGGCGAAGTAGAACTCGCTGTGGGCGGCGACCAGCTCCACCTCCGGCGGCGTGCGCACCGGCGGCACCAGCCCGCTGTCGGTCAGCATGACGACGTCGGGCATGCCGGGCGGGTTGCCGACGTACTGCGGGCTGAAGTGCAGTAGTGACTGCTGGACCACCCCGTCGGCCAGGTCCGCCCGAAACGTCTCGGCGATGTCGCGGGCCAGGCTCACCACCTCGGTGTGGTGGTCGATCTCGGCCAGATAGGTAGCCACCCCCAGGGGGTTGGTGCACGCGGTCGCCGACAGCGGCGGCGAGAGGACGTAGCGCAGGTCGACGGGGTAGAGGTAGGGCACCGGGATGTTGGTCTCGCCGCGCAGCTTCCACTCCGCCATCAGGACCGCCGCCGACAGCAGTCCGTTCAGGTTGACCTTCCGGGACCGGCCGAAGGCGATCAGGTCCTGCGTCTCGCGCTCGCTCAGCCGGCATCCCGCCATGGGAACGCGCAGCGGCGAGGCCGGCGTGACTTCGGAGGCGGTCCGCCGCGACGGCGGCAGGTCGTAGGCGAACACGGCGGGCATGAACCGCTCGAGCCCCGACCGCTGCTGCTTGCCGATACCACGTTGCGCCAGAACGGTTTCCAGCGAATCCGGCGCGGGTCGCACCTCGACCCGGCCGATGCCGCCGCCGCAGACCAGGTCGGTGTAGTAGGAGAACAGCTCCTCGACGAGGCTGAACTCGTGGTGGCCGTCGGCCAGCGCGTGGTGCACGTACAGGGTCAGCTGCACACCGTCGGCGTGGGAGACCACGCGCAGGTGCACCAGCGACGCGGTCTGGTCCAGGTGCACGGGCGGGACTCCGGCTGCCGGGTCGGCGTTCTCCAGCACCTCGATCCCCGGATGCATCAAGTCGTCGTCGACGGCGAACTGGTGGCGCCCGTCGGGGTCCTGCTCGAGATGGCCGCCGAGCACCGGGTGGGCCTCCAGCAGCGCGTCGAAAGCCGCCGAGAGGGCGTCCAGGTCGACCCGGCCCCGCACGTCCGCGCCGAGACCCACGTAACTCTGCGTCTCGGCGAAGATCTCCTCGCTGCGCGACAGCCTGCGAATTATCGATGAGGTGAACACTTTTCGAACTCCTAGCCTCTCAACCGCGGGTGCTGGCCCGTCGGAAGCCGATCGCCATCGGCACCGCGCACGCCGCGGCCAGGGCCGCCGACCACGCCAGCATGTCGACCAGCGGCGCCCGCACCGGCCCGCCGAGCGACAGGCCGCGCATGGTCTCGACGGCGTAGCTGATCGGCTGGTGCCGCACGATCGGCTGCAGCCAGCCCGGGTACTGGTCTGCCGGCACGAAGCCGGTGGAGAAGAACATCATCAGTCCCCAGACGATCTCGGTCGCCTCCACCACGATGGTGTTCGCCGTGTACAGCGCCAGCGTCATGACGGCCATCGTGAAGGCCACCCCGAACGCGATCGGGACCAGCAGCCAGGCCACCGCCGCCGCAATACCTTGGTGGAAGCGGAAACCCAGCGCGAACCCGGTGCCCATGATGACCGCGGTGGTCACCACGATCCGGACGGTGTCGGCGATCAGGCGCGACAGCATGCCCGACGCCCGGTGCACGGGCACCACCCACAGCCGCGACAGCAGGCCCTCGCCGCGTTCGCGCATCAGGTTGATGCCGCCGACCATCGACCCGGACATGGCCCCGACCATCGCGATGAGCGGGACGGTGCCGTACAGGGCGCTGTGACCGGTCAGTTGCTGAACCCCGTTGCCCAACACGGTGTTCACGGTCACCAGCAGGGCCACGGGCATGATCAGCGACTCGAGCACCGTGGCCGGGTCGCGGCGCCACCGCAGCAGCAGCCGTGCGGCCAGGAGCCAGGTCTGCGGGGCGAGCGCCCCCGGCGAGTTCTCCGTCGTCTTGCGATGCGCGGCCACCGTCATCATCGCCTCCCCGACGACACGCGGGCGTGCAACGGCAGCAGGGTCACGAAGACCCCCGCGCACCAGATGACGGCGGGACCGATCGTGGACCAGCTCACCGCCCCGGCAGCCGGCGTGCTGTCCCCGGCCAGCACGCGCAGCGCGTCGACGTACTGGGACACCGGCTGGTCGCGGACGAAACCCTGTATCCAGCTGGGGAACCGCTCGACCGGCTGCAGGCCGACCGACAACAGGCCCAGCACGAACAGGGGCGGAAGCAGCAGCGGCATAGTCGCCTCGGGGTTCTTGTTCCAGGCTCCGATGACGTCGCCGAGCAACGCCAGCGAAGCGCCGATGGCGAGCACCAGCACGCAGAACCCCACGACATGCGCCCAGCCGCCGTAGAAACGGAACCCGATGACGTAACCGCACGCCAGTGACACCACCAGCGCGATGCCGCAGCGGTACATGCTGGCCGACATGCGCGCGGCCAGCGGTGTCAACCCGCCGATCGGCATCGCCTTGAACCGCCGGTCGATGCCCAGCACCGCGTCGGTCGCCGCCCGGAAGGCGGCCGAGATCGCAGCGAACGCGATCGCCACCAAGGCGATCAGCGGCATCAGATATTGCGCATAGCTGCTCATGCCCTGGGTGAAGGCGCCCATGATCTGCTTGAGCGGCAAGTAGAAGTTCACGGTGAACATGATCGGCGCGGCGATCTGGGTGGCCAGCTCCCCGTTGCGCAGCGTGGGCCGGACCACGCGGACCGTCAGCACCCACCACTGCTGGACGGGCGACGTCCCCGGGCGAGCGGCGATCGCGGCCGCGGTCACGAGACACCCACCCGATGTCGCTCGCCGGCGTCCTGGCTGGTCAAGGCGAGGAACACCTCGTCGAGCGAGGGCCGCCGCAGCGCGATGTCGGCCAGGTCGATGTTCGCCTCGTTCAGCCGGCTCAGCACCTGAGTGAGGGTGCTGGGTCCGTCGGGCGCGGGCATGGCGATGCGGTCGGAGGCGCCGGTGAGCGCGTCCCGGTTCTTCTCGGGCAGCAGGGATCCGAGCGCCCGCGCCGCGGCGGGCAAGTCCGCCAGGTCGCGCGGCACGATCTCGCAGTAGGTGCCCCCGGTGCGCTCCTTGAGCTCGTCGGCCGTGCCCTCCGCGATGATCGTGCCGTGGTTGATCACGATGATGCGGTCGGACAGCGCGTCGGCCTCCTCGAGGTACTGGGTGGTCAGCAGCGTGGCGATACCCGATTCCTTGAAGTCGGACACCAGCTTCCAGATGCTTTGGCGGCTGCGGGGATCGAGCCCGGTGGTGGGTTCGTCGAGGAACACCACCTCGGGCTGGACCACCAGCCCGCAGGCGATGTCGATCCGCCGGCGCATCCCGCCCGAATACGTGCTGACCCGGCGGTCGGCCGCGTCGACGAGGTCGAACTGGGCGAGCAGTTCGGTGGCCCGCGAACGCGCCCGGGATTTCTTCAGGCCCTGCAGACGGCCGAACATCAGCAGGTTCTCCCGGCCGGTCAGCATCTCGTCGAGCGCCACGTGCTGGCCGGTCAGCATGATCGAGCGGCGCACGCCGGCCGGGTCGGACACGACGTCGTGCCCGGCGACCTCCGCGTGGCCGCCGTCCGGGCGGGTCAGCGTCGAGAGGATGTCGACCGTCGTGGTCTTGCCGGCGCCGTTGGGCCCGAGCAGCCCGAGCACCTCCCCGCGGCCGACCTTGAAACTGATGTCGGTCAGTGCGACGACGGAACCGAACGACTTCTTGATCCCGTTGACGACGACCGCGTTCTCGGTGATTGGCATTGCTTCTCTCCTAGGTCGAATCGCTCGACGACAAGTCCACGAGGGTCAACTCCTCTTCCGCCGAGGCGCTTTCGTCCTCGGCCACCGCCGCGCGGGCGAGGTCGAGCAGCGTCGCGGAGAACGCGTCGGCCAGCGACCGCGCGCGCGCCGCGTCGATGCGGCGGGAGTCGTACCACCAGTCCAGGTGCATGGCCCCGGCGCTGCGGTACACGCGCAGCTCGACGGCGTGACCGAGGCCCGGGTAGGCCTCGCGCACGGGCAGCGCCGTGTCGGAGTCGAACTGGACCGGGGCCTCGCCGGCGGCCGAGGGAAGGTCGGGGATGGTGCCCGCGTACGAGAAGAAGATGTCCGCGGGCGGCGTGGCAGCGAGCCAGCCGGCGGTGCGCGCATAGACGTACCGCAGCAGCCCGTATCCGATTCCGTAGTGCGGCACCGACTTCAGCGTGTCGTGCACGTCCTCGACCAGTTGCCGCACACTGCCGTCGCGGTCCGCCGCGCACGGCAGCGCGACGGGATAGACGGTGGTGAACTCACCGACAGTGCGGTGCAGGTCGACGTCGGGTTTGAGCACCGACCGCCCCGGCCCGCCGAGGTCGAGCCCCAGGCAGCCGTCGCCGACCGTCGCCGCGATCGTCCGCGTCAGCGCGGCCACCACGACGTCCTCGATCGGCGCTCCGAGCCGGCGCCGCGCGTCGTCGATCTCGGTGGTCTGCGCGACGGTCAGCGCCGAGGGCAGCCGCACCAGGTCGTCGACCGTGGGCGGTTCGGTGGCCGGCTCCGCGACACGCAGGTTCGCCTTGGCCGCGGTTTCGAGCCAGTATTCGCGGCTTTCCAGGACGGCCGGGTGGGCGGCGAGCCCAGCGCACCGCTGGCACCAGTCCCGCCACGGCGTGCTCACCGGCTGCAGGGTGATCTCCTCGCCGGCCAGCCGCTGCCCGAACGCGGTGAAGATGTCAGTGAGCAGGATGTCGCGGGACATGGTGTCTGCGGCGGTCCCGTGCACGCTGAGCGCCAGGTAGCACGGCCCGCCGTCCCCGCCGCGGACGTGCGTGGCGGCCAGGGGCGGGCCGGCCAGGTCCTGCCCGCGAATCTGCGCGTCCAGGATCTGCAGCAGGGCTTCCCGCTCCTCGGGTCCGCCGGGCGCCAACCCACCCGGCAACGACTCGGCGCCCAGCTCGACGGTCTCGACGGGTTCGCCGAGGTCCTGCTCCCAGGTGCCGCCGCGGTGCACCAGGCGCATCCGCAGCGCGTCGTGCTGGTTGGTGACGGCGGTCAGCACCGCCGTGATGTCCTCGGCCCGCACATCCGGGCGCAGCCGCAGGATCAGCGGGATTCGCCAATGCCCGCCGTCGGCCAGGCCGTGCGCCAGGAAGTGTTCGATGTTCGGCGGCACCGGCGGGTGGGCGACGTCGTCCGGGGACAACCGGGCCAGCCCGCCGGCCTCGTAACGGGCGGTCAGCGTCTTGGCCAGCTTGGCCACGCTGGGGTTCTCGTAGAGGTCCTGCGGGGTGAGGTCCAGGCCCTGGTTGGCGGCCGTCATCGCGACGCTGATCGCGATCAGCGAGTCACCGCCGAGCTCGAAGAAGTCGGCGTTGCGGTCGACCGGTCCGCCACCCAGGCACTGCGCCCAGATGTCGCGCAGCGTGTCCTCGAGCTGCGCGGCGCCGGTGGCAGGCCGAGCAGCGCCGGTGCCGTTCGCCGACGTCGGCGCGGGTGTGGCGCCGTTCCCGTTCAGCGGGTACGCCGCCGCGCTGCGCGGCGCGGCGTCGATCCAATGCCGTTGCCGCACGAAGGGATAGCCCGGTAGCGAAACCAGGTTCGGCCGGCGCCCCGCAGCGTGCGGCGACCAGTCGACGTCGACGCCCGCCGACCACAGCTGACCGAGACCGAGCAGGAAGGCGTCCCGGTCATCGCGGTTCTGCACCGGATGGCGCATCAGCCGGACGGTGCGGTGACCGCCGGCCCACTGCGGGTGCCGCGCCGCCGCGGACGTCAGCGTGCCGCCGGGACCGACCTCGACGAGGACGCGGGCGGGTTCGGCGAGCAGCGCGGCGATCTCGTCGGCGAAGCGCACCGTCGACCGGATCTGGCGGGCCCACGTCGCCGGGTCGGTCGCCTCCGCGGCCGACATCCAGGTGCCGGTGACGTTCGACAGCAGCGGAATCTGCGGTTCCCGCAGCGTCAGGCGGGCCAGGAAACTCTGGAACTCCGGGACCACCGAATCCATCAGCCGGGAGTGGAATGCGTGCGAGGTGCGGACCCGGCGTGCCGTGATACTTTGTCGCGCAAGCTGTTCGGTGAACGCGCGGATGCCCTCTTCGGATCCGGCCACGACGCAGCCGCCGGGCTCGTTGACCGCGGCGAGGTCGACGTCCGCCGACAAGTGCTCTTCGACGGTGTCGGGGCTCGCGGCCACCGCGACCATCACGCCGCGCGGCGCGGCGTGCATCAGCCGGGCCCGCATCGACACCGCCTTGACCGCCGTCGGCAGGTCGAAGACCCCCGCGATGGTCGCCGCCGCGTACTCGCCGATGCTGTGACCGGCCAGGGCCCCCGGCCGGATCCCATGGGACTGGGCGAGTTTCGCCAGCGCGTATTCCACGGAGAACAGGGCGGGCTGGGTCCGGTCGGTGCGCTCCAGGCTGCGTCCGGAGCCGTCGAACATCTCGGCGCGCAGGTCGATGCCCATCTCCGCGTCGAACGCCGCGGCGCAGCGGTCGAAGTGCTCGGCGAACACGGGCTCGGTTGCATGCAGGCCCCGCGCCATGCCGACGTGCTGGGAACCCTGGCCGGGGAACAGGAAGGCGACGCGCTCCGAATCGCTTTCGGCGTTCGCCGGCGGGGCGGCCGACTCGGCGACGAAGACGTTGTCGTGCTCGGGGGTCCGCAGCAGCTCCGCGGCGTGCCCGTTGTCGTCGACCACCGCCGCCATGCGGAAGTTCTCCGTGCGGCGGCGGGCCAGGGTGTGGGCGACGTCGGCCAAATCGGGCGCGTCGGGGCAGGACAACTCGGCGGCCAGGGCCGCGCGCGCGTCCGCGAGCGCCTCGGCGGTCCGGGCGGACAGCACCAACACCTGCGGGGCGGGCCCGGCGCCCGCCGGCGCGTCGGGCGCCGGCACCGCCGGCGCCTCCTCGAGGACGACGTGGGCGTTGGTGCCGCCCACGCCGAACGCGCTGACCCCCGCGCGCCGCACACCGTCCCAGTCCCACGGGCCGTATTCGCCGCGCACGGCAAAAGGCCCACGCTCCAGGTGCAATTCGGGGTTGGGATGGGTGAAATGCAGGGTCGCCGGGATCGCCCGGTGCTGCAGGCACAGGATCGTCTTGATCAGCCCGGCCATGCCGGCCGCCGTCTCCAGGTGGCCGATGTTGGATTTCACCGAGCCGACCTGGCACGGGCCGGGCCTGGCCGACTCGGACAGGGCGAACGCCTGCCGCAGGCCTTCGATCTCGATCGGGTCGCCCAGCGGCGTTCCGGTCCCGTGGGTTTCGACGTAGCTGATGCTCGACGCGTCGACGTCGGACACCGCGTGGGCTTCGGCAATCACCTCGGCCTGACCGGCCGCGTTGGGCGCGGCGTACGTCATCTTCGTCGAGCCGTCGTTGTTGATCGCCGAGCCCCGGATCACCGCGTGCACGCGATCTCCATCGGCCAGGGCGTCCTCGAGCGGCTTGAGCACCACGACGCCGACACCGCTGCCGAACAGGGTGCCGTCGGCGCGGGAGTCGAACGGCCGGCAGCGGCCGGTCGGGGACACCATCGAACCGGGTTGGTACCAATAGCCGACGCGGTGCGGGACGCGGATCGACGCGCCGCCGGCCAGCGCCATGTCGCACTCCCCGTTCAGGATGCTCTGGCAGGCCAGGTGCACCGCCACCAGCGAGGACGAGCACGCCGTCTGCACCGACAGCGCGGGCCCGCGCAGGTTCAGCTGGTGCGCGACCCGGGTGGCCAGGTGGTCCTTGTCGTTCTGCAGCGAGAGGTTGACCATCTCGAAGGTGGCGCCCTGACCGATGATCGCGTGCGGGTCGTGGTGCGACATAAGGTTGTGCAGCAGGTAGCCGCTGGCCGAGCTGGTCCCGAAGACGCCGACCGAGGCGTCGATCCGCTCGGGGTCGTAGCCGGCGTCCTCGAGCGCGTGGAACGCGCACTGCAGCATGAGGCGGTGCTGCGGGTCGGTCATCGACGCGTTCTGCGGGGTGAAGCCGAAGAACTCGGCGTCGAACTCCTCGATGCCGTTCATCACCGGCGCACGCTTGACGTAGCCGTGACCGGCCAGCGCCTTCTCGCCGACGCCGGCCGCGCTGAGCTCGTCGTCGGACAAGGAGACGATCGACTCCTCGCCGCGGCGCAGGTTGTCCCAGAACTGCGACACCGAGTCGGCGCCGGGGAATCTCCCGGCCATCCCGACGACGGCGATCGCGTTGGGCGGCAAAGTGTTCGAGGGGTTTTCCTTGGATTTTGTCACGTGTTGTCCTGTCATACTCTTTGTCGCGGCTGGCGCCGGTCGGCGGCTCGCCGGCGCGCCGCGGCGCGTCGCTGGGCCCGCTCGCGCAGCTCGTTCGCGGGCTCGGGGCTGTCCTGGCCGGTGAGGCCGAGTTGTTCGATGAGTTCGGCGGCCAGGTCGGCGACCGTGGCCCCCTGCAGCAGCAGCGCCACCGGCGGCTCCACGCCGAAGTCGCCGCGCACGGTGTTCCTGATCCGCACGGCCATCAGCGAATCCATGCCCAGCTCGGTCAACGGCCGGGTGGGCGGGACGGCGGCGTCGCCGGCGTGGCCCATGATCGCCGAGATGCGCCGGCGCAGCCGCGCGGTGACGATCTCCTTCGCCTCCGCCGGGTCGAGTTCGCACAGCGCCTCCGGCCCCGCCCAGTCACCGCTGTCGCCGGCGGTGCCCAGTTCCTCGACGAGTTCGGCGAAGTAGCCGAGCCGGCCGATTTCGGGGAAGGCGGCCGCGGCCCGGTCGAGCCGCAGCCGCGCCACACCGGTCTGCGTGGCGGCGCCGCCGATCAGGGATTCCAGCGCCTCGATGCCTTCGTCGGGGGTGATGGGGTCGAGGACGCCCATGCTCAGGGACCGGGCGACGCCCACGTGCGACCACTGCCCCCAGTTGATCGTGGTGGCGGGCAGCCCCGCCGCCCGCCGCCAGGCGACCAGGGCGTCGAGCCATGCGTTGGCCGCCGCGTACGCGCCCTGACCCGGGGAGCCGAGCAGCGACGCCACCGACGAGAAGCCGACCCACCAGTCGAGCCGGCATTCGGAGGCCGCCTGGTGCAGGCGTAGCGCGCCGCCGGCCTTGGGCGCCCACACCCGTTGCAGGCTTTCCCGGTCGAGGGTGGCCACCAGGCTGTCGTCGATCACTGCGGCCGAGTGGATGATCCCGCGCAGCGGCAGCCCGGTCTCCTCGGCGGCCGTCACGAGCCGCTCGGCCACCCCGGGTGCGGAGATGTCGCCGGCCACGACGGCGATATCGGCGCGGCCCTCCAGCTCGGACAGGCCTTCCCGAGGTTGCGCCGAGCGGCCGTTGAGCACGATGCGGCCCGCACCCCGGTCGGCCAGCCAGCGCGCGACCACCAGGCCGATGCCGCCGAGCCCGCCGCTGACGATGTACGAACCATTTTGTCGTACAACGTTTGCGGAGTCGCCCACCGCGGGCAGGGGGGCCCGCCTGAGCCGTTCCGCGTGGCGGCGCCCGTCGCGCCAGGCGATCACGTCGTCCCCGGCCGGCAGGCCCAGTTCGACCGCCAGCCTGGCGGGCGCCTCGTCCGCGGTGCCCAGGTCGACGAGGGTGGCCCGCAGTTCGGGATGCTCGTAGGCCAGGACCCGGACGAGCCCGCGCAGGGCGCCGACCGCGGGGTCGCCGCCCTCGCCGTCGGCGACCGCCAGGCCGTCGCGGGTGACCAGCCACAGCCGCGGCAGGGTGCCGTGCCAGCCGCCGACGATCGCGCGCACGGTTCCCGCGACAGCCGCGACCAGGTCTTCGCCGCGCCGCAGGGCGGCGTCGGTGTCGAGGCCGTCGGCGGGGCGCTGCCCGAGGAAGACGACCACCCCGCGCGGCGGAAGGTCGGGGTCCGCGGCGGTCTTCGCGAACGCCTCCGGCAGCGCCGACTCGTCGGTGAGGTCCGCGCCGATCACCCGCCGCGCCGGTGCGGCGAACCGCTCGGTGAAACCGTCTACCAGGTCGGGGTTTTCGCCGGCGGACAGCAGCAGCCAGCTGCCCGCGGGCGGTTCGGCGGCCGCTTCGCCGACGGCGCTCTCGGTCCACGCCGCGTCGAACACCTTCTGCGCCAACGGCAACGGCACCGTGCGCCGGTCGATGCGCCGCAGGTAGACGCCGGCGAGCTGCGCGGTCGGGTTGCCCGCGTCGTCGGTCAGGGTGATCCGCCCGAGCTTGCCCGAACCGTCGTCGTCCAGGCTGACCAGCTCGGCGTGGCACCGGGCGCGGCGCCCGGTGTCTCGGAAGACGCGGACGGTCTCCAGCGAGACCGGCAGATAGGTGGCTTCACCGGCGTCGTCGCCGGGCTCGGCGGGCATCGCGGCGGCCAGGCCCTGCAGCGCGGCGTCGAGCATGACCGGATGGACCCGGTAGCCGCGATGGGCGGCGGCCTCGTCGGGCAGGACGATCTCGCTCTCCGAGGAACCGCTGGGCCAGCGCACGATTCGCGTCAGCGCGGCGAACGCCTGCCCGTGGTGGGCGCCGGTGCGCCGCAGCGTCGCGTACAGCTCCGCCGGCGCCACGGTCGTGCCCGCCTCGGCGGGGGCGGCCGGGGCCTCGGGCGCGCAGTCCCGGGCGGCGACGTCCACGCGCGCGACCGCATGCCGGTTCCAGTCGCCCTCGGCCGAGCGGGTGTAGACCTCGACCCGGGCGCCCTCGTCGGTCCGGGTCAACTGGGTGGTCAGCGTGGTCCGCTCGTCCAGGGCCAGCATCTGCTCGACCTCGAGTCGGTGCACCGCGAGCCCGTCGGCCGGCAGACCCAGGGCCTCGCTGCCCGCGGCGAGCGCGATCTCGGCGAACGCCGCGGCCGGCATGACGGCTTGTCCGTACACCCGGTGGTCGGCCAGCCACGGCACCGCGCCGGTGCCCACGTCGGCCTGCCACACGTGGTCACGGCCCGAGGGGATCTCGACGTGCAGCCCCAGCAACGGGTGGGCGCCCGCCGGCGCCGGGCTCGCGCCCCGCCGGGCGGCCCAGTACGGCGCATGCAGCCACGGTGCCGGCGGCAGGTCCACCAGCCGGCCCGCACCGTCGGCCGGCCGGATCGCAGCCAGTTGCGTTCGGAACGCCACGGTTTCGTCGCTGTCCCGGGTGACGGTGCCCATCGTCCGGGCGGCGGACTCGGCGGCGGCCAGGCTTTCGGCGATGGCGTGGGTGAGCAACGGGTGCGGGCTGATCTCGACGAACGTGCCGTACCGGGCGCCGGCGCCGGCCACCGCCTGGCTGAACCGGACCGGGTTGCGCAGGTTGGCCACCCAGTGGTCGGCGTCGAACGCCGGCTCCGCCGCGGCGTCGCCGGTGGTGCTGAGCACGGGAATCGTCGGGGTGCGCGGCGCCAGGTCCGCCAGGGCGCTGCGCAGTTCGGGCAGGATCGGGTCGATGGTCGGATGGTGGGATGCCACGTCGACCTCGACGCGCCGCGCCAGCCGCCCCTGCGCGTCGACCGCGGCGATCGCCGCGTCGACCTGCTCGGGCGGGCCGGCGATCACCGACTGCTGCGGGGCGGCGTACACCGCCACGGTGCTGCCGGGGTAGTCGGCGATCAGCTCCTCGGCGGCGGTCGCGCTCAGCTCCAGCAGCGCCATCGCGCCCTGGCCGGACAGCGCCGACATCAACCGGGAACGGGTGGCGATCACGCGGATGCCGTCGGCGGCGCTCAGCGCGCCCGCGACGACCGCGGCGGTGACCTCCCCCATCGAATGTCCCATGACCGCATCGGGTTCCACACCGTGCGCGCGCCACAGCGCGGTCAGGGCCAACTGCACGCCCACCAGCGCGGGCTGGATGCGGGCGATGCCGGCCAGCGGTTCGCCGGCCTCGAGCACCTCGCGCAGCGAGAAGCCGGCCTGCTCGACGAAGATCGGGTCCAGCTCGGCCACCGCGGCGGCGAACGCCGGCTCGTCGGCCAGCAGCCGCTTGCCCATGCCGGGCCACTGGGAGCCCTGACCGGAGTACACGAACACCGTGCCCGGGCCCGGTGTTCGGTCGGAGGGCAGGACCACCCCGGGTTCCGCCCGGCCCGCGGCGACCGCACGCAACCCCACCACCGCCTGTGCGCGGTCGCGGGCGCACACGACGGCGAACTTGCCGTGCCGACCGTGTTGTCGGCGCAGGGTGTGGGCGACATCGGCCAGCGGCGTCCCGGCGCCGCGGCCCTGAAGCCACTCGGCCAGCGCCGACGCGCGGGCGGCCACCCGCTGGTCGGTCTTGCCCGCGATCACCAGCGTCGCCACCCCCGGCTCCGGGGCCGCCGGCTCCGGGTCCGGACCCTGTTCCAGCACCACGTGCGCGTTGGTGCCGCCCAGCCCGAACGAGGACACCGCGGCCCGCCGCGGGCCCTCGCTGCGCGGCCACGGGGTCAGCTCCCCGGGGATGAACATGCGGGTGGCGGCCGCATCGATCGCCGGATTCCACTGCGAAAAGTGCAGATTGGGCGGGATCTTGCCGTGCTGCACCGCCAGGGCGGTCTTGATGAATCCGGCGATCCCGGCGGCCGCCTCCAGGTGGCCCACGTTGGTCTTCACCGCACCCAGCGCGCAGGGGCCGCCGCCGGCCCCGTACACCTCCGCCAGCGCGTCGAACTCGATCGGGTCCCCCAGGGAGGTTCCGGTGCCGTGCGTCTCGACGAAGTTCACCGAGTCCGCGGTCACATCGGCATTGCGCAGCGCCCGGGTGATCACGTCGGACTGTGCCAGCGCGTTCGGCGCGGTCAGGCCGTTGGAGCGGCCGTCGGAGTTGACCGCCGAGCCGCGCACGACCGCCAGGACCCGGTCGCCGTCGCGGACCGCGTCGGTCAGCCGCTTGAGCACCACGACGCCGGCGCCCTCGCCGCGGACGAACCCGTCGGCGCCCGCGTCGAACGCGTGACACCGGCCGCGCGGCGACAGCATGCCCCACTTGGACAGCGCCAGTTGGGTTTCCGGGCGCAGGATGAGGTTCACCCCGCCGGCCAGCGCGAGATCGCTCTCCCGCAGCCGCAGGCTCTGGCAGGCCAGATGCACGGTGACCAGCGACGACGAACACGCCGTGTCCACCGCCACCGCGGGCCCGCGCAGCCCGAGCGAGTACGCGATCCGCCCCACCGTGACGCTGTGGGCGTTGCCCGTCGCCGAGTAGGCGTCGATGCTGTCCGGGTCGGCGGCAGAGGAGTTCTGGTACTCGTTGTAGTACACACCCATCATCACCGCGGCTCGGGTCTCCCCCACCGATTCCGCTGTCAGGCCGGCGTTCTCGAGCGCCTCCCAGGCAACCTCCAACAGCACCCGCTGCTGCGGGTCCATCGCTTCGGCTTCGCGCGGGGAGATCCCGAAGAACTCGGCGTCGAAGCCGGCCACGTCGGGCAGGAAGCCACCCCACTTGGAGGCCATCCGGCCGGGCGCGAACGGGTCGGGGTCGTAGTAGGCGTCGGCGTCCCAGCGGTCGGGCGGAACCTCGATGATCGCGTCCCCGCCGCCGGACAGGAACTCCCAGTAGGCCTCGGGCCCGGCCGAGGGGCCGGGGAAGCGGCACCCGATGCCCACCACCGCGACTGGCTCCGCGGTCGCCAGTCGGGAGGCCTTGTCGAACTGCTCTCCCAGTGCCGTGCGCTGCTCGGCGGTCATGCCCGCCACTCTGTCGAAGATCGTCTTCATCACATACCGCTTTCCACGCTCTCGAACAGCGCGTCCAGCACGCCGCCCGCCGAGCCGTCCGTGTCGGCCCCGTTGTCGCGCTCCGTCGTGTCACGCCTCGAGCCATGTTGCGCGACGATAAGTTTCGTCAGATATTCGGTCATCGCAGCGATGGTCGGGTGATCCCACATCTTCGTCGCCGAAACGTCGAAGCCGACCAGCCGTTTGGCGTCCTTGAGCACGGCCATCGCCATCATCGAGTCGAGGCCCAGTTCGGGGAACGGCCGCTCCACGTCGACCGCCGAGGCGGACATCCCGAGCTCCCGGGCCAGGATCGACCGCAGCCTGGACCCCAGTTCGGCGGCCACCTCGTCGGCGGAGAGCTCCGCCCATGCCGGCGCGGTCGCTTCCTGCCCGGCGGCCGGCTCCGCCGCCGTGTAGCGAAGGGCGCGGATGTCGATGCAGACGCCGCCGCCGGGCGCCGTCGCGACGAGGTCGACGACCAGGTCGCCGGCGGCACCACCACCGTGTCGGCGGACCCTGACGCTGCCGCGCGGCTCGGCGAGCTCACCGACGAGCCTGGCGCTTTCGGCGCCAACGGCGCGCACCGGCCGCGCCCCGCCACGCGCGACGCCGAGGGCGGCGTCGAGCAGCGCCACCGTCGAGGCCTCCGGCAGGTCGACGTCGACCGGTGGTTGCTCGGCCGCCGGCCCGGTCTCGGCGTCCGGGTCGTGGACGAGCCGGGCGCCGGCGTGCACGGCCGAATCCGACGACACGGTGACGGATTCGCCGTCGGCCGTCACGTGGATCACTTGCGGCTCGTCGACGACGACGGGATCCTCGAAACGCACGTCGCGCACGGCAGACGCGCCGCATTCGGTGGCCGCGGTCACCAGCGTCTGCAGCAGAACCGATTCGGAGACGGTGGGTGCCGCACCGTCCGGTGCCAGCCGGGCCTGCCACAGGTGCACCGGCGGGGTGGTCGCGACGGTGATGTGTTCGCCCAGCAGGGTTCCGGGGCGAGGTGGCGCCACCGCGGCCTCCAGGCGGTCGCGGATCGCGGTCCAGTGCGGCGCCGCTTTCGCCTCGCGCGCAACGGTTCTCGGCGCGCTCACCCAGTGGCGGGTGTGGTGCCACGGTGTGCTCGGCAGCAGCGGCGGGGGCCCGGCCGGATGTTCGGTGTCGGGCGCCTTGGCCGTGTGGGCGGCGTTGAGGTTGGTGTGGAAGGTCAGCGTGTCGTGGGTGTCGCGGGCCAGCGTCCCGAGGCTGTGGTGATGGACGCCGGCCAGCGTGTCACCGATCGCATCGGTCAGCAGCGGGTGCGGGCTGACCTCGACGAAGGTGCCGTGCTCGGCTCCCGCCGCGGCCACGGCGTCGGTGACCTGCACCAGGTTGGGCCGGTCCGATGCCCAGTGTTCGGCGTCGAAGGCCGGCGCCGCGCCGTCGGCGGTGACGACCGGGATGACCGCCCGCCGCGGCGTTAGATCCGCCAGCGCCGCGGGGACATCCGGCCCACCCGGATCCGCGGCGGCCCCGGACAGGGTGGTGATGACGCGGAGCCCGTCGCGGGGGCTCAGGGCGCCGGCGACGACCGCGGCGGTCACCTCCCCCATCGAATGGCCGATCACCGCATCGGG
>NZ_JBYCLG010000376.1:0-10924 GCF_057473785.1 Mycobacterium sp. TH-M103 | reverse complement strand
CTAGACCGATCAGAAACACCGCCGCGACCCGCGACGGCAGCTGCGTGAGCCGGGCCGCGACGGCGGCCGGGTCATTCTGGGTTAGCGGCAACGGTACCGCCCGCCTCGGGATGGCCTCGGTGATCAGCGCCGCGTAGTTCTCCATCGCCACCCAGACCGCGCGATCTCGGGCCCGGGTAGACGGTGTTCTCACGGCGGCCACGCCGACGGTCGTGATGCCGACAGCTGTGACGTTCTCAATGCCACCGAAGCGCATGTGTTCGGCCGCAGCGTTTTTCGTCCTCTTCGACATTCCGATAACCAGATCTTTTCAATATCGATACTTTAGAAAGTTGGCAAGTAGTAGTGACGGCCCTGCGACGTACCGGCTTCGACGCGGTCGCGTCAGCGCGCCGATCCGGCAGCCAGCGACGGCGGCCCGTGTGCCTCGTCGAGCACTTCGGCCTGGCCGGCTACCACTCCGGTGAGGATGGCCCGGGCCACAGAGAGCAGGTCTGCGACCTGTGATGTGGTGAGCGCATAGGTCACCGTGAGCCCCTGACGGTGCGCGACGACCAGTCCGGCCCGTCGCAGGATGGACAGCTGCTGAGATAGGTTGGCGGGTTCGATACCCACTTCGGGCAGCATCTGCGAGACCGTGAGCTCGCCTTCGCTGAGCAGTTCCAACACCCGGATGCGGGCGGGATGACCCAGCGTTTTGAAGAATTCCGCTTTCATCCGGTAAAGCGGCTGACGCGAGTCTGCCATGACGCCTCCCGTGAAAGCGGCCTGCACTATGACTAGTTGCCAATGTTAGCAATTCGTTGAGACAGAAGATACGGTCCAGCCGAGCGACTGCGTCACAGGTCGTTGCCCGCGTAGGACAAGTTGAAGCTCTTGTTGGTCAACGGAAAGTCCGGGACGATCGTGTCGGCCATCGCCACCGGCACCGCGGGCCAGTTGAACCAGGACGGATCGACGACCTTGCTGCGGGTGATGCGCGCGTCGGCGCTAATTTCGACACGGTGCACGATGGTGCCGCGCCATCCTTCTACGATGCCGATACCACTGCGTGGTCCGCGTGTCGACGGGGCGGGGACGACGTATTTGTTTGGGCCGGTGTGTGATTCGACCAGGTAAGCGGCTAATGTGGCCGACGCGGCGAACTCGTCGCGTCGCAGCGTATAGCGGGCCAGCACGTCGCCCGCGCCGGCGCCGCTCTCGGTGATGGGTAAAGCGGTGAAGGGATGCTCGGTGCGGGCGTCGGTGCGCACACCGCTGGCCCGGGCCACATATCCGAGGCAGCCCATCGCCCGGGCGTCATCGCGGTCCAGCACCGAGGTGCCGGCGAAGCGGTCATAGACCACGGTGTTGGCCAGGGTCAGTTCGGCGATTTCGGCGATGTCGGTGGCGATGGAGTGCAATTGGGCGGCCGTGGGCAGCCGATTCACGGTGACGCCGCCCGGGTAGATGGCGCCACGCAGCAGCCGGTGCCCGGTCACCACGGCGTTGAGGCGCAACAGTTGTTCGCGGATGCGTTGGGCATGGGCGTTGGCGATGCCATAGCCGACGTCATTGGCCATTGCGCCCAGATCGGCGGCGTGGTTGTAGAGCCGTTCGAGCTCGACGAGCAGAGCACGCAGTCGCTGCGCTTCCTCGGGCATTTCGATGCCGAGCGCGTCCTCGATCGCCAGGCTGTGGGCCAGCGCGTGTGCGGCCGAGGTGTCGCCGCTGATTCGTTCGGCGAGATCGACCGCCGCGGTGGCGGGACGTCCCTCAAAGAGTTTCTCCAGCCCACGATGCACGAACCACAACCGCGCCTTGAGCCGTAACACGGTCTCGCCGACGACGGAGAACCTGAAATGGCCGGGCTCGATCAGCCCCGCATGTACCGGCCCGACCGGGATTTCATACACCCCGGTTCCTTGCACGGTGACGAACGGGAACCCTCCGGTGGCCGCGAACTGCGGTGGGAGCCCTGCGTCGGCCCGCATCGGATGCCAGTCCTGCGGCCAGTGCGCGTGGCGCACCAGCCGCCGCAGATGGGGGTGCCCGACCGGCCGAATCCCGTAGAGGTCCGCCATTTCCCGCTCGAAGCGGCTCGCGGGGAAGGACAGGTACGCCAGCGAGGGCAGCGCCGGATCGGCTGCCGTCAAAAGGGTTTCGAGCTCGACACGGCGGTCCGGGTGGCCCGCGAGGAACAGGTACACCACCCGCAACCGCTCGCCGTCGTCGTGGGCGGCCACCAGCCCAAGGCGAAATCCCTGGTCTACCAATTCCTCTGCTTTACCGGCGATCTCGTCACCCGGCAGCCTGTGGTGTAGCCAATTCGGTGTCACCGAACGGCTCCGACCTGGCTGGCGGCAGTGGTGAACAGGTCGGTCAGCGGTCCCGCGGTGACCCCGAGTGCGATCGATGCCGCAACACCGGCCAGCAGAGCGGCTGCCACGGTGGCGGGGACGGCGATCCGGGGCGCGGCGCCGACCGGGACGCCCAGCAGCATGCGACCGGAATTTCGCACCAGCGCGGCGAACGCGACGGCGATCAGCAGCATGGCGACGCCGAGCACCCACCCCAGTCGTGCATCGGCCAGCGACCGGGCGATGGCCACCTCGCTGGCGAACATCGCAAACGGTGGCAGACCGAGCAGCACGATCAGCCCGACAGCGAACGATGCGCCGATCACCCGTGAGCGTCGCAGGACCCCGGTGATGTCTACGACGGCAGTCGAATTGTGCGCAACCTGCAACTGGCCGCCGGACAGGAACAGCAGTGTCTTACCGATGCCATGGGCAAGCACATGCAGCAGCAGCGCCGCGATCGCCAGCGTGGTCCCCGCCGCGAGAGCGATGGCGATCAGGCCCATGTTTTCCATCGACGAGTACGCCAGCATCCGCTTGACATCACCGGTCACGGTCAGCATCAGCACCGCGACCAGCAGCGTCGCCAATCCGGTCACCAGCAACCCGGTGCGCTGGAAGCCCGGCACGGCGGCGTCGATGATCGGTTTGATCCGAATCAACACCGAAACCGCCACCGACAGCAATACCCCGCTCATCAGCGCGCTCACCGGCGCCGGAGCCTGGCTGTGCGCGTCGGCCAGCCAGGTGTGAAATGGCAGGAGACCGGCCTTGGCGCCGTATCCGATCAGCAGCAGACCGCCGGCCAGTCGGGTCACTTCGGGGTTGAGACGTCCGGCGTGGGCAAGCAGCGCGTCAAGATTCAGCGCGTGGGCGGCAGGTGCCCCGGCGTGCTGGGCCGCGAAGTACAGCAGCACGGTGCCCAGGAAGGCTATCGCGATCCCGACCGAGCAGACGATGACGTATTTCCAGGTCGCCTCCAGCGCGGTGCGGGTCCGGCGATGCCCGACGAGAAACGCGGTGACCACGGTGGTCGCCTCGATCGCGACCCAGATTACGCCGATATTGTTGGCGCACACCGCGATAACCATCGCAGCCAGGAACCCCGGCGTCAGCGCGCCGTACAGCCGCGCACCGGCGGCGTCGGTGTGGCCGTCGGCAAGTTCAGCATTGACGTAACCGATGCTGGCCCCCGTGGCCAGCGTGCCGACCACCCCGATGACAATCTCCATGGTCACCGACAACGCGTCGGCGCGCAGCAGCCCGCTCAGCGCAAAATACCGGCCGGAACCGACCTGGAATCCGAGCGCGGCGCCGCAACCGAGGATCGTCACCGCCGAAAGCACCGTGACGGTTGCCGTGACGCGGCGCCACCCCCAGATCAGGGTGATCAGCGAGGCGGTGATCGGTGCGAGGATGGGCACCAGCAACAGTGCGGTCATCAATCGCGCAATTCGTGCAGTTGGTCCAGGTCCGCGCCGCCGAAGGCGCGCCGGAGTCGGCCGGCCAGTACCCCGATCACGATCACGGCGAACAGCACATCCAGGGAGGCGCCGAGTTCGACGATCAGCGGCACGCCTGCGGTCAGCAGGAATGCGGTTGCGGCAATCCCGTTGTCCAGCATCAGAAATCCGGCGGTCTGTGAGATGGCGTGGCGCCGCGTGCTCATCACGAACAGCGCGATGAAGATCACGGCGAACGCGGCGGGAACGGCGGTGGCCGCAGCAGTCGGCTCGAGGTCGACGACGGGCCGGGTGACCGCGAATGCCACGATGGTCAGCACGGCGGTGATCAGCAGCGAACTGGCGGTGTTGACCAGCGGGGTGGCCTCGCGTTGGTCGCTCGGCTCGGCGGCCAGCGCCCGGACCAACAGCCACGGCAACGCCACCGCGCGCAGCAGAAGGACCGCGATCCCGACGTAGACCAGGGCGCGGTCAGCGTCGTGGATTGCGCGCAGCAACGGGATGGCCGCGAGCGCGAAGCCCTGCCAAGCCAGCAGTCGCACGACGGCGCGCAGGTCGCGGCGCCAGGTGACGAGCACGGCGGCGAGCAGGAGCCCACCGGCGGCGAAGTCGATCAGGGTAGCGAAGGTCGAGTCGGTCATCGGTGCGTCCTCATGCCGCCACGGTGAAGAAGTTCGCGGCGGTGACGGCGAGCAGGGCGAGCAGAAACGACCCGGCCAGCAGTTCGGGCACCCGGAACAGTCGCAGCTTGGCGATGAACACCTCCGCGGCAGCCATCAGCGCGGCCAGCAGCGCGACCTTGGCCGCGATGGCGACGACACCGATCACGATGTCGAGCGGGCTGGGACGACTTCCGGCGATGCCCCATGGTGCGAACAGATTCGCCAGCAGCGCCAGCAGCACCGCCAGCCGCATCCCGGATGACCATTCCACCAATGCCAGGCGAGGCCCGGCATATTCGAGCGTCATCGCCTCGTGCACCATGGTCAACTCGAGGTGGGTGGTCGGGTTGTCGACCGGTAGTCGTCCGGTCTCGGCGATGATGACCACCACCAGGGCGACGAAAGCCAACACTCCGGTCAGCGATGCGACGTGCCCCGGGTGCTCGAGCGTGTTGGCGACCACCGCGCCGAGGTTGGACGACCCGGCGCGGATGGAGAGCGCGAAGACGGCGAGCAGGATCGTCGGCTCGACCAGCGCGGCGATGGTGATCTCGCGGCTGGCGCCCATGCCACCGAAGGAGGTGCCGGTGTCGATTCCGGCCAACGCCAACGCGACGGTACCCAGGAACAGCAGGCCGACAACGGCGAACAGATCGGCGACCGGGTCCAGGGGCGACCCGGTGGCCACGATCGGCGCGATGGCCACGATCAGCAGCGTGGTGCCGGCCAGCACCGCGGGCGCCGAAGCGAACACCACCGTGGTGCCCCGCGGGGTGACCTGTTGTTTGCCAAGCTGTTTGCGTATATCCCGCCAGGGTTGCAGCAGCCCGCCACCGGCGCGTCCCTCCAACGCGGCCCGCACCTGGCGCATCAGCCCGATCATCAGCGGCGCACCTAACACGACAACGGCCAGCTGCGCGACGCCGGCGACGAACGACATAGGGTTCACCTGGCGACCACCATCACGATCAGCACGCCGAGCGCACCGTAGGCGAGGTAGAGGTGCACGCTGCCGGTGTGAGCGCGCCGCACCAAAGCGGCCGCCACGGCCACCGCACGGATCACCGGGGTATAGAGGCGGTCTTCGATCGCGTCAGTGAACTTGGCCCGATAGGTGACCGCCTGAGCCATGTATCGCGATTCGTCGAGGTGGGTAACTTCGATATCGGTGTCTGGACGCAATACGTCATCGAAGACGCGCTGCAGCGGCTCCGCGAATGATGTTGCCGTGTATTGCATCCGCGACGTCAGGTCGTCGGCACCGCATGCCCACAGCGGCAGGAGGGCGGGTCGTGGACGCCGGCGCGAGCGCCACCGTGCCAGCACGACGGCCAGCACCACCGCCGCAGTCAACGCCGCGGCGATCCACCCCGGCGCGACCGACCCGGACATCCGGGGCAGCCGTATCACCGTGCCGAAGTCGCTGAACCGGACCGTCGCCGCCGCAGGCAGCACGGCGAGGACCCGCCGCAATATCGGCGCAGCCACCCCCGGCGCCACCGCCGCCACCACACACACGCACCCAGCGATGACCATCCCGCCGACCATGCTGCCCGGGGCTTCTGCCGCGTCGCCGGCGGCCGCGCAGCGTGGACGTGCCAGAAACCCGACACCGAACGCCTTGACCATCGCCGCCACACCCAGTCCGGTGGTCAAGGCCACCGCGCCGACCGCCAACGGCGCGGTCAGCGCCACCAGCGTGTCGTGGTTGGCGCCGGCGTGGATCAGCGACTGAATCAGCAGCCACTCGCCGACGAAACCGGCGCCCAGCGGAAGTCCGGCCGCCCCCAGGGCGGCCACTCCGAACAGAACCGTGGTCGCGGGCATTCTGCGGGCCAGCCCGCCAAGCCGGTCCAAGTCACGCAGCCCGGTCGCGGCCAGCACCGAACCGGCGGCCATGAAGCCCAGGCCTTTGAACGCTGCGTGCCCGATCAGATGCAGCACCGCTGCTGCCATCGCGATCGTGGCCGCCGCGCGCGCGCCGGAGTTCGCGAACAGCGTGGCTGCCCCCAACGCCAGGGTGATCAACCCCATGTTCTCGGTGGTCGAATAGGCAAGCAGCCGTTTGAGATCCGTGGCCACCGTGGCCTGCAGCACCCCGTACACCGCCGACACAGCGCCGATCGCCAGCAGCACCAGCCCCCACCAACGCGGGCCCGGCCCGAGCAGCTGCAGGTCGAACCGGACGATGCCGTAGACACCGAGGTTGACCATCGCCGCACTCATCAACGCCGATACCGGGCTGGGCGCCTCCGGGTGTGCCCGCGGCAGCCAGGCATGCAACGGCACCAACCCGGCTTTGGACCCGAACCCGGCCACGGTCAGCGCGAACACGGCGATACGCGTGCCATCGGACACCGGCGCCAGTGCGGCGAAGCGATCCGCGCCGCCGGACGCCGACAGCACCATCAGCCCGGTCAGGATGGCCACGAACCCGAGCTGCGTCATCACCGCATACACCAGACCGGCCGAACGCACTTCAGGCCGTGTGTGATCCGCCACCACCAGGATCAGCGACGCCAGCGCCATCGACTCCCACGCCACCAGGAAGGTCGTCGCCGACCCCGCCGCCGGGACCAGGAGCATCGCCGCCACGAACACCGGCAGCACTGCCGACGGGAGCCGCCCGAGATGTTCCCGACGCGCGTAGCCGATCGCGTACACCCCGACGGGAATGGCGACCCCACCCGTCAGCGCGACAAAGAACCCGCCGAGTGGGTCGAGCGCCAGATACACCCCCGACAGGGGGATCAGCCAGCCGATATGCAGCGGGCGCACCGTGCCGAAAACCGCGAGCAAGCCGACCCACACCCCGAGTGCGCCCAGCGCCGACGTGACGGCTCCGCCCGCAAGCGATGCCAAACCCTGGTGATGCACCGTGTTGGGCTCGGTTGCCGGAGCAATGGTGAGCGTGGCCATTACTTTCCGGTCACCGAGCGCAACGCCGCGACGATCTCGGCGGGTGTGGGTGGGCAGCCGGGGATTCCGACGTCGACGGGCACCACCTCGTCCACCGCACCGACCACCCCGTAGGCATCGGCGAACACCCCCCGGTTCACCGCGCAGTCGCCGCAGGCGATCACCACCCGCGGTTGCGGTGTGGCTGCGACCGTGTTGCGCAGTGGGTCAGCCATGTTGCGGGTGACCACTCCGGTCACCAGCAGCGCATCGGCATGCCGGGGCGAGGCGACCAGCCGCGCCCCGAATCGTTCGGCGTCGTACACCGGACCGAACACGGCCGAGATCTCCACCTCGCAGCCGTTGCACGACCCCGCATCGACATGCCGGATCTGCAGCGAACCCCGCACTCCCGCAGGCGGATCCATGACAGGCTCCGGGGCTGGACCGGCACCTTCCACCACGCGGCCGACACGCAAGATCTTGCCAATCCAACTCATCGGGCTACCGTTGATCCGCTTGTAGGTCATCGAGCATCGCGGCCCGGTCGCTGAACACCCCGGCCAGCACATTTCGCGCGACCATCAACAATTCCGCGATGTTCGGGGATGCCATCGAATAAATCACGGCGCTCCCCTCCTTGCGAGAACTCACCACCCCGGCGCGGCGCAACACTCCCAACTGCTGCGACAGGTTCGACGCCTCCAAACCCACCTCGGGAAACAACTCGGCGACCGATCGATCTTGCGCTGCCAACAGCTCGAGGATCCTGATTCGCGCCGGATGGGCGAGCGTCTTGAACAATTCGGCCTTGAGTTGGTACAGCGGCGCCGACACCACAGCCCTCCTGAAGACTTCATCGTTCCAACGTTCGAACAGTTGAAGACTTTATCATGTCCATTCGGAGTCATGCCTACCCGGAGCGACTGACGCCGACGATCCGTTTTGCGCCTCGTGCCATCGGCAAGCGGCCGGCGACTGCGAGTCGGGAACTCGGCTGAAAGTCAGAACGCCTCGGGATCGCGCTGCACTTCGACCGGCACCGGGTGCCGGTACAGCCGGGACGCGTTCTCCCAGGTGAACTTGCGAATCACGTCCTGCGGCAGATCGCCGATCTGCCCGTGGACGGTCTCCTGGGTGTGCGGCCAGGTCGAGTCGCAGTGCGGGTAGTCGGCCTCCAGCATGATGTTGTCGACACCGATGCGGTCCCGCTGCACGAACGACGACTTGTCCTCCACCGCGCAGAACCAGAAGTTACGAGTGAAAACCTCTGCCGGAGTGAGGCTTTCACCGAGCGCCTGCCAGGTGCCGTACATCGCGTGGTAGCTGAGCATGTGGTCGAGACGGTCGAGCAGCCCGGCCACCCAGCCGATCCCACCCTCGGACAGGCAGATCTTCAGGTCGGGGAATCTGCTGGGCAGCCCGGAGTACAGCCAGTCGACCGCCGCCGAGATCGCATAGGCGAAGAACAGCACACCGGCCACATCCGGGGGCGCGTCCTCGGTGGTCGACGGCGAGGATCCCGACGACCCGATGTGCAGATTGACGACGGTGCCCGTCTCGGCGCACGCCGCCATCATCGGGTCCCAGTGCCCCGAGTGGATACTCGGCAGCCCCAGCATCGCCGGGTTCTCGCTGAAGGTGACGGCGGGGAAACCGCGCTCGGCGTTCTCGTAGATCATCTGTGCGCCCACCACGGGGTCCAGCAGCCACGGCAGCTGGCAGGGGATGATCCGCTCGGGGTAGGACCCCGCCCACACCTCGAGGTGCCAGTCGTTCCAGGCGCGGACGGCGGCCAGGGCCAGCTCGCGGTCCGTGGTCACCTGCTGCAGCCGCTGTCCGGCGAAGCCCGGCAGAAACGAGGGAAAATTCAGCGAGGCGTAGATGCCGTTCAGGTCCATGTCCGCGATGCGCTCGTGGATGTCCCAGGCGCCCCTGCGCATCTCGTCGAAACGGACCGGCTCGAAGCCGTACTCCGCCACCGGCCGCCCGACCACGGCGTTGAAGCCGACGTTGGGCAACTGCCGGCCGTCGTACACCCATGTTTGGCCGCCCGCGTCGGTGTCGACCACCCTCGGCGCGCGGTCGGCGAACTTGCGCGGCACCCGCCCGGCGAAGGTATCGGGGGGTTCGACGATGTGATCGTCGACCGAGATCACGGTGTAGCGGCGCGGCGCCCGCGGCGGGTCGGGCAGGAAGGTGACCGACCGGGTGTCGCCCGTCTTGGCGGTCGTGAAGTTGAGGTCTTCGGCCAGCTCGTCGATCGATTTCACCCGTCAACCTCCGATCGAGTGGGATAAGTGTGACGTGGCGGTGCGGCCGACCGGCGTGTCGCCGCCCCGGGTCCACCGGGATGGCCGGGGCTTCACGTCAGCACATCCGGGTCGGCCTTGATGGTCATCCGCGCCGCGCCCGCCCAGTACACGTCGGCGGCACGTTCGACGAGCGAGCGCTGCATGCCTGCCATGTCGGACAAGTTCATGGCGACGGGCTCTTTGCCGGTGAGCATGACGTCGTAGGCCAGCTTGCACACCCGTTCGATCGAGGCCGCGCGGTAGACGGCCTCCGGCAGATTGCGGCCGGTGGCGAGGACGCCGTGGTTGGCCAGGATCGTCAGGTTGGCGTCGCCGATGCGCGTCGCCAGTTCCGCGGCGCGGGCGGGGCTGTCGATCTCGCCGTCGTAGGTGTCCACCAGGCACAGGTCGCCGAGGAACAGCGAGCCGGTCTGATGTACCAACTCGGGCAGCCTGCCCAGCGCGGCGAGCACGCACACGTAGTAGGGATGGTTGTGGATCACCACCCGCGCGTCCTGGCGGGCCCGGTGCAGTTCGGTGTGGATGTGGATGGCCGGGGTGACGTCCCAGCGCCCGCGGACCACCCGGGCGTCGCTGTCGACGGCGCAGATGTCGGAGGCGGTGAGCTCGGCCCACCACAGCCCCCACGGATTGACGAGCATGTCGGTCTGGCC
This sequence comes from Mycobacterium sp. TH-M103, assembly GCF_057473785.1. Classification (NCBI taxonomy): domain Bacteria; kingdom Bacillati; phylum Actinomycetota; class Actinomycetes; order Mycobacteriales; family Mycobacteriaceae; genus Mycobacterium; species Mycobacterium sp. TH-M103. The sequence continues at coordinate 594 of NZ_JBYCLG010000376.1, read as the reverse complement.
GTCGAGCTGCCAGGTGATGTGTCCGGCCATGTTCTCGGCGAACCCGATCGCGGCCAGGTGCCGGAACGCGACCGCCAACGCCTGCTCGTCGGACAGTTCGACCCCGATCGGGGGAACCACCGAGGGCGACCACACTTCGAGGCCGCCCCGCCTGGCGTCAGCACCCTTCATCATCGCCCTCCATTCTGGCGCGGATGTCTTCGCGGAGCAGGCCTTTGGCTATTTTGCCTCCCGACGAACGGGGCAGCTCATCGACCACGATGAGCCGCTCGGGCAGCAGTTCCTTGGAAACTCCTTGCGCCAAGAGGAATTCGGCCAACTCGGGCAGGTCGATGCCCGGCGAAGCGGCGAGTTCGGCGTAGAGGCAGACCTTCTCGCCGAACACCGGATCGGGCATCGCCACCGCGGCGGCCACCGCGATCGCGGGATGGGTGGCGACGGCGTCCTCGACCTGGCTGGCGCTGATGTTCTTACCACCGCGCAGGATGAAATCCGACGTGCGCCCCGTGACGCTCAGATAGCCGTCCGCGTCGATCTCGCAGATGTCGCCCATCCGCATCCACCCGTCGCGCGTGAACAGCTTGTCGTGGTCGG
>NZ_JBYCLG010000375.1:0-4044 GCF_057473785.1 Mycobacterium sp. TH-M103 | reverse complement strand
CGCGCCGTGGTGATCACCGACTCGGTGTTCAGCGCCGACGGCGCGCTGGCCCCCCTGCGCGAGCTGCACGAGGTGTGCCGCCGGCACCGCGCGCTGCTGATCGTCGACGAGGCGCATGGTCTCGGCGTGCGCGGCGGCGGGCGCGGGCTGCTGCACGAAGTCGGGCTCGCCGGGGAACCCGACGTGGTGATGACCACGACGTTGTCCAAGGCGCTGGGCAGCCAGGGCGGTGCGGTGCTGGGGCCGGCTGCCGTGCGCGCCCACCTGATCGACGCAGCGCGGCCGTTCATCTTCGACACCGGTCTGGCCCCGGCGGCCGTCGGCGCCGCCCTGGCCGCCCTCGAGGTGCTGCGCGCCGAGCCCTGGCGGCCCGAGGCGGTGCTGCGGCACGCCCGCGAACTGGCCCGGATCTGCGGAGTGCCCGAGGTTCCGCACTCGGCGGTGGTGTCGGTGATCCTGGGCGAGCCCGAAGTGGCGCTGGCCGCCGCGGCAGCCTGCCTGAACGCCGGGGTGAAGGTGGGCTGCTTCCGGCCCCCGACGGTTCCCGCCGGCACGTCGCGGCTGCGGCTCACCGCACGCGCGTCGCTGGACGCGGCCGAGCTCGACATCGCGCGCCGGGTGTTGGCGGACGTCGTCGCGGTGTCGCGCCGTTGACCGTCCTGTTCGTCACCGGCACCGGCACCGGGGTCGGTAAGACGGTCGCCACCGCGGCGCTGGCCTGCCATGCCCGCCAGGCGGGCATCGACGTGGCGGTGTGCAAGCCCGTCCAGACCGGCACCGACTCGGGCGACGACGACCTCGCAGAAGTGGCGCGGCTGTCCGGGGTGACGGAGCTCGCCTGGTGTGCGCGGTATCCGCAGCCGTTGGCGCCGGCCGCCGCCGCCGAGCAGGCCGGGGCCGCGTTGCCCACCCGCGACCAGTTGCTGACCGCAATCGCCGGCCTGGACCGTCCCGGACGGCTGACGCTGGTCGAGGGCGCCGGGGGACTGCTGGTGCAACTGGCCGACGCGGGTGTCACGCTGCGGGATCTGGCCGTCGACCTGGGCGCCACGGCGCTGGTCGCGGTCGGCGCGGAGCTGGGCACCCTCAACCACACCGCTCTGACGTTGGAAGCCCTTGCCGCCAAAGGAGTTTCGTGCGCCGGGCTGGTGATCGGCAGCTGGCCGGCCAGGCCCGGACCCGCCGAGGTTTCCAACAGGTCCGCGTTGGCCCGGCTGGCCGCCGTGCGGGCCGAGCTGCCCGCCGGGGCGGGCCGGCTCGGGACAGCGGAATTCGCGGACATGAGTGCGGCGGCGTTCGACCGCCACTGGGTGGGCGCGCTGGCCGGCTGATGGTCCATTCGATCGAGCTGGTCTTCGACCCCGACACCGAGGCGGCGATCCGCCGCGTCTGGGGCGACCTGGCCGGCGCCGGGATCCCCAGCCAGGCACCCGCCAGCCGCCCGCACGTCACGCTGGCCGTCGCCGAGCGCATCGACGCCGACGTGGACGAGCTGCTGCGGCCGGTGAGCGCGCGGTTGCCGCTGCCGGCCGTCGTCGGCGCGCCGGTGCTCTTCGGCCGGGCCGACGCCGTGTTCGCCCGGCTGATCGTGCCGACCGTTGAGCTGCTCGACCTGCACGCCGAGGTGCACCGGCTCTGCGCCGCGCACCTGCGGCCCGAGCCGATGGGCAACAGCCGGCCAGGGCAGTGGACCGCGCACGTCACGCTGGCCCGCCGGGTCGGTGGCGCGCAGCTGGGCCGGGCGCTGCGGATCGCGGGCCGGCCGGCGCGCATCGACGCCACCTTTGCGGGCCTGCGCCGCTGGGACGGCGACAAGCGCGCCGAACACCCGATCGGCTGACCGCGGTTTGGTCGGTGCGGGCCGCTAACCTAACGTGAACGCGAACTCGTTCACGGCGTAAAGGAGTACCGGGTGACTCAGGCGGCGGCTCGGCCAGGAACCGACGGCCACGACACCGACGATCCGGCCGACATTCTGGCGGTGTCCCGCCGGCAGGTCCTGGAACGCGGTGAGGGCCTGAGCCGGGACCAGGTGCTCGCCGTGCTGCAGCTGCCCGACGACCGGCTCGACGAGCTGCTGGCGCTGGCGCACGAGGTGCGGATGCGCTGGTGCGGCCCCGACGTCGAGGTGGAAGGCATCATCAGCCTGAAAACCGGCGGCTGCCCCGAGGACTGCCACTTCTGCGCCCAGTCGGGCCTGTTCGCGTCGCCCGTGCGCAGCGCCCGGCTCGACATCCCCAGCCTGGTCGAGGCGGCCAAGCAGACCGCCAAGTCGGGTGCCACCGAGTTCTGCATCGTGGCCGCGGTCCGCGGACCCGACGAACGCCTGATGGCCCAGGTCGCCGCGGGCATCGAGGCGATCCGCGACGAGGTCGAGATCAACATCGCCTGCTCGCTGGGGATGCTGACCGCCGAGCAGGTCGAGCAGCTCGCGACGATGGGCGTGCACCGCTACAACCACAACCTCGAGACGGCGCGCTCCTACTTCGCCAACGTCGTCACCACCCACACCTGGGAAGAGCGCTGGCAGACGTTGTCGATGGTGCGCGACGCCGGAATGGAGGTGTGCTGCGGCGGCATCCTCGGCATGGGAGAGACCCTCGAGCAGCGCGCCGAATTCGCCGCAGACCTGGCCGAGCTGGGTCCCGACGAGGTGCCGCTGAACTTCCTCAACCCCCGGCCCGGCACCCCGTTCGGGGACCTGCAGGTGCTGCCGGCCGCCGAAGCGCTGAAGTCGGTGGCCGCGTTCCGGCTGGCCCTGCCGCGCACCATCCTGCGCTTCGCCGGCGGCCGAGAGATCACCCTGGGCGACCTGGGCGCCAAGCAGGGCATCCTGGGCGGCATCAACGCCGTGATCGTCGGGAACTACCTGACCACCCTCGGCCGGCCCGCCGAGGCCGACCTGGAATTGCTCGGCGATCTGCAGATGCCGATCAAGGCGCTCAACGCCAGCCTGTAGGAACTGGCGATTGTGGTCGAGGATCTGGGCGCGCCGGTCAGCGGCGGCGTCTACAACATCTACACCGGGGAGTTAGGGGGCACCGAGGTGCCGACCGCGGCCCAGCTGGGCCTCGAGCCGCCACGGTTCTGCGCCGGGTGCGGCCGCCGCATGGTGGTGCAGGTCCGTCCCGACGGCTGGCGGGCACAGTGCTCGCGGCACGGACAGGTGGACTCCTCCGACCTCGAGGCGCAGCGGTGAACGGGCGGGCGCGCGCGTTGGCCGCCGCCGCGCTGGGGCTGACGGTCGCCGGCGCGTTGCTCGGTGCGCTGTGGGCGTGGATCGCCGCGCCCATCCACGTGGTGGTGGCCAAGACCCGGGCCGGCGAACGCGTCCACGACTATCTGGGCACCGAGTCCCAGCACTTCTTCGACGACCCGTGCCTGCTGCTGGGCCTGCTGACCGCGCTGGCGGTCGTGGGGGCCGTGCTGGGGTGGCAGTGGCGCCGCCACCGCGGGCCGGGGATGGTCGTCGGGCTGTTTTTCGGGATGGTGGCCGCCGCCGCAGCGGCCTCGGCCGTCGGCGCCGCGCTGGTACGGATGCGCTACGGCGCGCTGGACTTCGACGCCGTGCCGCTGTCGGGAGACCCGGCGCTGGCCTACGTCCTCGAGGCGCCGCCGGTCTTCTTCTCCCACGGGCCGTTGCAGGTCGCGGCCACGCTGCTGTGGCCCGCCGCCATCGCGGCGCTGGTCTACGCCCTGATGGCCGCGGCGGACGCCCGCGATGACCTGGGGGCCCCGCCCGTGGCCGACCGGCCCGAGGACGCGCTGCCGGTGGGCGCCGGCGGCTCCGCGGAAGCGGCGATGTCATAGCGGGCGGCGGTGGATCTTCCTGCCGAAGACGACCTTGGCCGCGATCTTGGCCAGCCTGGCCATGCCGACGTAGGTCATCGGGTTGAACATCGTCGGCCACGTCGTCCGGATGAGGTGCTCGGTCAGCGGCCGGCGGTTGAACCGGTCGGTGAGCCAGCGCAGCGTCATCGGGGCCGACAGCGGGTGCAGGAGCATGTGCTCGTTGAACGCGTCCCGGTGGTAGGTGACCCGGGC
>NZ_JBYCLG010000374.1:0-2856 GCF_057473785.1 Mycobacterium sp. TH-M103 | reverse complement strand
CGATGTCGGCGTTGGCGATCAGCACACCCGCTCCCCCGTGCACCCGCATCACCGTTTCCAGCATGTGGATCGGGTCGGCGATCATCGGGCTGGCGAGTACGTCGTCCACGGTGATCGGGGTGCCATGGAACACCGAGCCCGGGTGCGCGCACGCGTTGGTGCGTTGGTCCACCGCGATCTCGGCGATCGCGGCCGGGTCGTAGCCGAACTCGGCCGCGTACCGCTGGGCGATCTGCGCATACGGTGCGTTCTGGCCCACGTTGCCGTACGGGATTTCGAACTCGGCCTGTGGTGACCCGTAGTTGTTCGACGACGCCCCATACCAATTCGGGGCGGCGGCCGGCCTGGTCGCCGACTGGGGCAGCGCTGCCGATCCGGGCACGACGGCCAGCACCGCATCGCAGACGCCCAGTTCCACCGCGGCCGCGGCCCGCCACACCATTCCCGCCGAGGTGGCTCCGCCCAGGTCGACCCGCTCGCCGAAATCCAATGCCAGGCCCAGGTATTCGCACAGCGTGGCGGGCGCGAACATCGCCGATTCGGCCACGCCGTGGGTGATCAGACCGTTGACGGCGGCGGGGTCGACGCCGGCGTCCTCGACGACCAGCTTCGCCAACGCGGCGTACTGGTCGAGGGTGAACGAGGGCGGCGCGGTGGGCCGTCGCTCGGCGGGCAGCTCGGCGATGCCGACGATGGCCGCCTGGCCGCGCAGCCCCGTCATGCCGGCGTTCCGCGCCGGGGCAGCTGCACCGTCGCCGTCCCGGGCATCAGCACGGTGTCCCCGCGGCGGCCGGCGATGTCGAGGTCCACCAGCCCGGCGCCCCCGTCGGTGAGGCGGGTGCCGGTGATGACCCCGCCGAATTGCAGCGACTCGCCCGGATAGGCCACGGCCCGGTTCTGCACCGAGAAGGACACCAAGCGGCCGCGTCCGCCGATCCAGTCGCCGATCGCACGCGCCAGCAGCGCCGCCTGCAACGGGCCCTGGACCAGCACGTCGTCGTAGCCTTCCTCGTGCGCCCACTGCTTGTCGTAGTGGATGCGGTGGCCGTTGTAGGTGGCGGCGCTGAAGAAGAACAGCTGGGTTTCGTCGACGGTGACGTTCAGCGCCGGGATCTGCTCCCCCGCGTTGACGTCGTCGAAAAAGACCTGTCGGTCGGTCAAGGCGCTCCTAAGGCCGGGCGATCATCGAGGTGGAGGCTTCGGCGACCAGGTCGCCCTGCTGGTTGCGGTAGATCGTGTGCCAGGTCACGAGAACGAATCTGCCCGAGCGGCCTTCTTTTTCGGTGATCGACTCGATGGTGCGGACCATGTCGATCTGGTCCCGGTGATAGGCGGGCAGGTGGAAGGTGAAGCTCTCCCCGCCCGCCATCCGCTTGGGGGCGCGGGGGAACGCCAGGCTGCCCGAGACGGCGCCGGAGGAACCGTCGGGCCGCAGCGTGTCGAGGTGCGTGACGCCGAGCACGGCGTACTGCAGGAACAGCGGTGGGCAGATGACGTCGCGATACCCGTGGGCCCGGGCGTACTCGGGGTCGAACCACAGCGGGTTGCGGTCGCCGACCGCGGCCGCCCAGCGTTGCCAGTCGCGCCGGTTCACCTCGCCCGTCGCCGCGGCGGCGACCGTGCCCACCCGCGACGCCGACTCGGCGTCGATCAGGCTGTCATCGTTCATCGTTCGGGGCCTCCTCCAGCCATGCCGCGGCGACGTCGGCCCCGCCCCCGAGCGTCGAGCCCAGCCGGGCCCGTTCGCTCCACAGATGCAGGTCCGTCTCGGTCACATAACCCATGCCGCCGTGCAACTGATGCGCGTTCAGGGTGATCAGCCGGGCCGCGCGGGCGGCGTGCATGCGGGCGACGGCCGTCTCCCGGGTCGCGGTGTGCCCGCGGGCGATCCGGAAGACCGCCGCGTGTGCGGCCAAACGCGCTGCCGCCAGGGCGATGTGCATGTCGGCGACCAGGTGCTGGGCGGCCTGGAACGACGCGATCGCCCGGCCGAACTGATGACGCAGCGTGGTGTATTCCACGGTGCGCTCCAGCACCGCCTGGCCGATGCCCACCAGGTCCAGCGATCCCAATGCCGCCGCCGTGTTGGCCAGCCGGCGCAGCGCGGGCTCGCCCACGCCGTCGCCGAGCAGCGCGTCGGCCGGCACCGCCACGTCGTCGAAGCGCACAGTGAAAGCCCGGTGCCCGCCGGCCATGTCGAGGGGCTCGACGGCGAGCCCGTCGGCGCGGGTGTCGACGACGAGGACGAGGGTGCGGCCGGGCGCGGCGGCCGACACCACGACGAGGTCGGCGACGTCGGCGTCGGCGACGTAGTCGACGGTTCCGCTGAGCCGCCAGCGCGTCGGCTCCGGAACGGCTTGCACGGCAGGCGATACGGCCGCGGCGTCGCGGGCATTCCACAACGCCGTGGCGCCGTGGAGGCCGCCGTGGGCCAGCGGCGGCAGCCAGGCCGCCTTCGGCGCGGGCGTTCCCAGCTGGTCGATCGCCAGGACCGCATGCACGGTGCTGTGCACCATCGTCGGGCACAGGGCGCGGCCCGTTTCGGTGTAGAAGACGGCGAGGTCGTCGAGCGAGCCCCCGGAACCGCCGTACTCCTCGGCGACGACGAGCCCGAAGATCCCGGCAGCGGCCAGTGCCTTCCACAGGGCCGGCGCGCTGCGGTCGGCGCCGGGCCGGGACAGCGAGCGCACCAGGCTCACCGGGCATTCCGCCGCCAGCAGCGCCCGCGCTGCCGAGGCGAACTCGCGCTGTTCGTCGGTGGGGAGCAGTCTCATCGCTCAGCGTCCGTACGAGGGCATGCCGTGGCCGCGCTGGGCGATGATGTCGCGGAGCACCTCGTTGGTGCCGCCGCCGAAG
>NZ_JBYCLG010000373.1:0-9743 GCF_057473785.1 Mycobacterium sp. TH-M103 | reverse complement strand
GCGCTGCGGGTCACCGGTCACCGCGTGCTCGACCTTGATCACGTCGGCGCCCCATTCGGCCAGCACCGCGCCGGCCGACGGGACGAACCCGTACATTGCGACCTCCAGGACGCGGATGCCCTCCAGCGGCCTCACGCGCGACCACCCGTCTCGCGCCTTGTCGGGGGCTTCAAGCAGTCGGGGCTGGGCTGGTCGAGGCAGCGGATCCGGGACGCAACATCGGTCGACCGGCTGGTGGTGTCGAATGCCTGCCGGGCCGCCGCCGCGTCCGCGACTGCTTCCGCGGTGTCCTGCACTGGCATTCGTACCCCTTATTGTGGTGCCGGTCACGAAAATTTGGTTCTCCTACGGGGCGAATCTTACATTCGTGTCTCGAAAATTCAAGAAAGTCCCGCGGTCGGGATCAGCGCGCTGACCAGCGGCACAAACGCTCCCACGGCGGCTCCACAGGCCCCTCGGCGCAGGCTGAGCGCGGTTTCGCGGCGATGTTGCACGCCGATCCGGCGTGAGAGTAAGGTTCTCATAATTGTAAGGGAGATTCTTTGTGAATGAGATGGCCGCGTCAATGACGTCGATGACGGGGACGTCCCCGTGGATGGGGACATGAAGACCGCAGTGGTGACCGGGGGCGGCTCCGGCATCGGGCTGGCCGTGGCGAACCGCCTGCGCGCCGACGGTCTCGATGTCGCCACGCTCGACCTGAATCCGTCCGACGCCGATTTCGCATTCACCGCCGACGTCACCGACCGGTCGCAGGTGGACGCCGCCCTGTCGGCGATCCGCGCCCAGCTGGGCCCCGTGACGGTGCTGGTGAACGCCGCTGGTCTGGACGGGTTCAAACGGTTCAACAACCTCACGTTCGAGGACTGGCAGCGCGTGATCGACGTCAACCTCAACGGGGTCTTCCACACGATCCAGGCGGTGCTGCCCGACATGGTGCAGGCCGGGTGGGGCCGCATCGTCAACATCTCCTCGTCGAGCACCCACTCCGGCGCTCCTTATATGAGCCACTACGTGGCGGCCAAGTCCGCGGTCAACGGGCTCACCAAGTCGCTCGCGCTCGAGTACGGGCCGAGCGGCATCACGGTCAACGCCGTGCCGCCGGGGTTCATCGACACCCCCATGCTGCGCGCCGCCGAGAAGAACGGGTTCCTCGGCAGCATCGAGGAGACCATCGCCCGCACTCCGGTGCGCCGGATGGGCAAGCCCGAAGACATCGCCGCCGCGTGCGCTTTCCTCGTCTCCGAGGAGGCCGGCTACATCACCGGTCAGATCCTGGGCGTCAACGGCGGCCGCAACACCTGAAGCACCCGGCCAATCGATTCATAAGGAGAAGTGGTGGGAGACGGCGCAGTGGGGCGCGTTGCCGGAAAGGTCGCCTTCGTCACCGGTGCGGCGCGGGGTCAGGGCCGCAGCCACGCGGTGCGCCTGGCCGAGGAAGGCGCCGACATCATCGCCGTCGACCTGTGCTGCGACATCGACACCATCGGTTACCCCATGGCCGCACCCGAGGATCTCGACGAGACCGCCCGGCTCGTCGAGAAGACCGGCCAGGCGGTGGTGACCGCGCATGCCGACGTGCGTGACGCCGGCCAGTTGCGGGACGCGCTGGGCAGCGGCCTCGCCGAGTTCGGCCGGCTCGACATCGTGGTGGCCCAGGCCGGCATCGCCGGCATGAGGGGCGAGCCGCCGCTCCAGGCGTGGTGCGACGTGATCAACACCAATTTGGTCGGCACCATCAACGCCATTCAGGTCGCGCTGCCGCACCTGGGTTCCGGGGCCTCGATCATCGCAACCGGATCCACCGCCGCGCTGATGGACACGGCCAAGAAGGACAACCCCGGGACGGACCCCGGCGGCATGGCCTACATCCACTCCAAACGCGGGATCGCCCACTACGTGCACGACCTCGCGACGGAGTTGGCGCCGTTGGGGATTCGCGCCAACGCCATCCACCCGACGAACACCAACACGCCGATGCTGCAGAGCGAGCCGATGTACCGCTCGTTCCGGCCGGACCTGGAAAAGCCGGCGCGGGCCGACGCGGAGCCGGTGTTCGGCGTGCAGCAGGCGATGAGGATTCCCTACGTCGAGCCGGAGGACATCAGCAACGCCGTGCTGTGGCTGGCCTCCGACGAGGCCCGCTACGTCACCGGCATGCAGTTGCGCGTCGACGCCGGCGGCTACCTCAAGTGGCACGACTACCAGCAGTGAGCCCATAGAACCATCGGAGGAGTCACCGTGAAAGTCTGGGTTGATCCAGAACGCTGCCAGGGCCACACCCTGTGTTCGATGATCGCTCCGGAGTCCTTCCGGCTCAGCGACATCGACGGCAGCTCGTCGGCGATCGACGAAGTGGTGCCGGCCGACCGGCAGGCCAAGGTCCGCGAGGCCGCGCAATCGTGTCCCGAGCAGGCCATCATCATCACGGACGAAAGCTAAAGGGAGACAGCGCCTTGAGCGTCGACGACGTCGTGAGCGACAGCGACCGCAAGAAGCACCGGTACCAGTTCGAGCGGCACTCCCCGGAGTACCGCAACCGCTTCGAGCAGATCACCAAGGAGATGCACGCCACGTGCCCGATGGCGTGGAGCGACACCTACGGCGGGCACTGGGTCGCGGCGGGCAGCCACGAGGTGTTCGAGCTCGCCCGCTGCCCCGCGGTGTCCAACGACCACGACATCCACAACGAACGCCGCGGCTACAAGGGCATTTCGATTCCCACCGCCAGCCGGATCAACCAGGTGCGGGGTGGGATCCTGGAAATGGACAACCCCGAGCACCACATCTACCGCAGCGTGCTCAACCCCTACCTGTCACCGGCCGCCGTCAAGCGCTGGGAGCCCTTCGTCAACGACGTGACGCGCGCCTGCCTCGACGAGCAGATCGAAGAGGGCCGCATCGACTTCGTCGACGATCTGGCCAACGTGGTGCCCGCCGTGCTGACGCTGGCGATGATGGGAATCCCGCTGAAGAACTGGCAGATGTACAGCGAGCCCACCCACGCCGCGGTGTACACCCCCGAGCACTCCCCCGACATCCAACGGGTCACCGAGATGCACCGGCAGATGGGGATCGACCTCGTCAACAACATGATCGAGATCCGCAACAACCCGCGGCCGGGGCTGGTCAACGCGCTGCTCGAGATGCGGATCGACGGCGAGCCCGCCCCGGATCTGGAGATCCTCGGCAACCTCGGGCTGATCATCGGCGGCGGCTTCGACACCACGACCGCCCTGACCGCCCATTCGCTGGAATGGCTTTCGGAGCATCCTGCCGAGCGCGAGCTGCTCAGCCGGGAGCGCGACACGCTGCTCGACCCGGCGACCGAGGAGTTCCTGCGCTACTTCACCCCGGCGCCCGGCGACGGTAGGACGTTCTCCGACGACGTCGAACTCGACGGGACACAGTTCAAGGAAGGCGAGCGGCTGTGGATCTCGTGGGCTATGGCCAACCGCGACCCCGCGGTGTTCCACGACCCGGACGAGATCATCCTCAACCGTAAAGGCAACCGGCACTTCAGTTTCGGGCTCGGCGTGCACCGGTGCGCCGGGTCGAACGTGGCGCGTACCGTGTTCAAGTCCATGCTGACCGCGGTGCTCGACCGGATGCCCGACTACCGCTGCGACCCCGAGGGCACCGTCCACTACGAGACCATCGGCGTCATCCAGGGCATGCGCAAACTGCCGGCGACCTTCACGCCGGGTCAGCGGATCGGCGCGGGACTCGACGAGACCCTGGACAAGCTGCAGCGCATCTGCGACGAGCAGGAGCTCGCGCGGCCAATCACCGAGCGCAAGGAAGCCGCCGTCATCGACTAGGTGGCCCGGCTTCGTCTGCTCGCGCCGGCTCAGCCCCTCGGCAGGCCCAGCACGCGCTGGGCGATGATGTTGCGCTGGATCTCCGAGGTGCCCCCCGCGATCGTCCCGCTGAAGCTGCGGGCGAAGCGCTCGAACCAGCTGGCGAAATAATGGTCGAGGTTCATGTGCGCATACGGGCCGCTCTGCCCCGGGTGCACGAGCCCGTCGGGTCCGGCGGAGGTCAGCGCGAGGTCCATCGCCCGCAACTCGGCCTCGGACCCGAGCAGCTTGAGCACCGAGATGGCCGCGGTGTCGTCCTCGCCACGGGCCGCGCCGGCCAGCGCCACCGAACCCAGCAGGCGCAGGGCCTGCTTGTCCATGATCGTGGTGGCGTACTGGTCGCGCTCGACCTCCGTGGTGGGGGAAAAGTCGTCGATCATGTTGCCGAGCCGGTCGGCGAAGCCCAGCCACATCATGGTGCGCTCGTGCCCGAGGGATCCGTTGGCCACTCGCCAGCCCTCGTTCAGCGCCCCTACCAGGTTCTCGGCCGGCACCCGCGCGTCGGTGAAGAAGACCTCGTTGAAATCCAGGTCATCGGCGGAGCAGATGGACGGAAACGGCCGGCGCTGAACGCCCGGGGTGTCGGTCGGGATCACCAGGGCGCTAATGCCCTTGTGTTTGGGGGCATCGGGGTTCGTCCGCACGAAGGTCAGCAACACGTCGGCGTCGTGGGCCCCCGATGTCCACACCTTCTGGCCGTTGACCACGAAGTGGTCGCCGTCGAGGATGGCGCGGGTACGCAGGGACGCCAGGTCGGACCCGGCGCTGGGTTCGCTCATACCCAGCGACGCGGTGATCTCGGCCCGCAGGATCGGTACCGCCCAGCGGCGCTTCTGCTCATCGCTGCCGAACGACAACAGCGACGCCGCAACGATATTCACGCCCTGCGGGTTGAAGCTGTGATAGATCCGCCGTCGACTGAGTTCCTCCAGGTAGACGAACTGCTGGACGACCGTCGCGTTGCGGCCGCCGAACTCCGGGGGCTGAGCGGGCAGCAGCCAGCCGTTGTCGAACAGCAGCCGCTGCCAACGGCGTGCCCACTGCGGCATGTGGGACACCGACCGGGGACGCTCGACCGTTTCACTTGCGGGGGGCAGGTTTTCGTCGAGGAAGGACGCAAACGCCGCCCGGAACGCCTCGACGTCGGGATCAAAAGTCAGCCGCACGGTACTCCTCCGCGATCCGCGCGCGGTGTTCCGCGGCTCCGCCGAGCATCAACTCCCCCGCCTTGGCGCGCTTGAGCGCGAATTGCAGGTCGTTCTCCCACGTGAACCCCATGGCGCCGAAAAGCTGTAGGCCGTGCCGGAATACCAGCGACTGACACTCTCCCGCAGACGCCTTGGCCATCGCGGCCGCCAGCCGGCGCCGGGGGTCGTCGGCAGCGATCGTCAACGCCGCGAAGTATGCCAGCGCCCGGGCCCGTTGCACCGCGACGTGCATGTCCGCCGCCTTGTGCTGCACGGCCTGGAACGACCCGATGGGCACACCGAACTGGTGCCGGTTGCGGACGTGGTCGAGTACCAGATCGAGGATGCGCTGGCACGCGCCCACCATCGTGACCGCCATGCCGGCCAGCGCCACATGGTGTGCGCGCTCCCGGTCGACCGCGAGCCGGGCCTCGTCGGGCACCCGGACACCGCAGAACGACAGGTCGGCGACGTGTAGGACGGGGTCGAAGACCGCCGACCGGCGGGCCGACACCTGGCCGGCCTCCGCGAGGAACACCCCGGCTTCGGTGACCACCGCGAACCGGTCGACGCGATCCCCGTCGAGCACGTGGCGCGCCGTGCCGTCCAGCACCCAGCCGTCGGCGTCCCGGTGCGCCGTCACGCCGGCACGCACGGCGGTGCCAGACTCGTGGGGGTCGAAGCGGTCCGCCGCCAACGGAGCGAACTGGCTCATCGTCGCCAGGAACGGGGTCGGGTCGGTCGCGTAACCCAATTCCTCGAGCACGATGGCGAGTTCCACCATGCTGTCCGGATCGCTCAGTTCGGTCCAGCCCTGGTCCACGTAGGACTTCCACAGCGGGCTCGGGTCCACGCCGTCCTCGGCGATGCTGCGGACCAGGGAGGGCGGGCATTGCTTGGTGAGCGCGTCTCGCACCGTGCTCTGCCACAGCCGCTGATCGGCATCGAACTCCAACAGCATCCCGGCCGCCTCCTGTCGTCACCGCCACCGCGAGAATACCATTCTCTCATACGGAAGTAATGATCTCGGAAACTGGCTATTGGCTGTTGAGAACGGTGGGCCGAGGGCGGCTATGCGTCCCCGGCCCGTGCAGAACCCGAGATTTATCGTCTTACCTACTGCCCCAACGGCTTTCGCCGCAGTAGAATTGCGGCCAGGCCCCAAAAACGTGGAGGCCGAGGGCGAGAACTCGCCCTCGGCCTCCACGTAAGGTGCGCGGTGAAGCTATCCGCGGCTCACCCCGCCTAGTCCTTCCACACGAGCTGATCGTTGGCGTCCACCGGGGTGAAGACGACGCTGTTGCGCTGCGCGCCGCCGTTGACGGTGAAGTACAGCTTTCCGCTCCGGCTCTGGCCCGCGGGGATCTCGCCGGCAGGAAGGCCGTCGGGGTTGTTCCCGAGGACCGCTGAGTAATTCGCGCCATTGGGGCCTACGGCATGGAAATCGCCGATGTGCGGGGTGACAAAGCCTTTGACGGTCTTGATGGTGGCGTCGGCTTCCAATACGCCGTCGTTGTGGCCGCTGGGCTTGAGGTTACCCACGGTGATGTCGGCGACGTCGGCGCCGTTGTTCGAGCTGGCCTCCTCCATCGTGCCGAAGGGCTTGGCCGGGGCGGCGCTGGCCGTTGTCGCCGTGAAGATCGCTGCCGCGGCGAGTCCGGCGACGGCCGCAGCTGTCTTGACAGTCGCTTGGAATGTCACGTTGGACTCCTTCTTGCACACCGATTTCCGTGATGTCGTGGCGGCCACGGTGCTCGGCCACCACACTGCACACGTAGGTTTCCCACCGTTGTAGTGACCGCGAAGTCTCGGCGCGGTATTTGTCGCTTCGTCCAAGCGCGTCAAACGCTTCCCGGCGGAGGGATTGGCTGAGCACGGGCGTGACCGAGGACGGTAACGCCCCCGGTCAAATGGAGCCGCTGCTCGCTATGCCGTCGCCTTCAGCCCTTCCAGACGAGCTGGTCTGCGTTGCTTCCGGTGCTGTACACGACGCTGTCCGGCTGGGTACCGCCGTTGACACCGAAGTAGAGCTTGACGCTGCGCGAGCTACCCGGGGCGATGGGCTGATTGGTCAGACCGTCCGGGTTCCTTCCCTCGATCGCGGTGTACTTCGACCCATCGCCCGCCTGGGCGTTGAAGTCGCCGATGACCGGGGTGACGGCGCCTTTCGCGGACTTGACCGTGACGTCGGCAACCCATAGCCCGTCGTTGTTGCCGCTGCGCTTCAGGTTGCTCACGGTGTAATCGGCAACCTCGCTGCCGCCAGCAGCAGCCAGCTCTTCCATCGTCCCGAATTTGCCGGTCTGGGCTGCCGCCGGTGTCGCCGCGAAGACGGCCGCCACCGCCAGTCCGGCCGCTTCTGCGCGGGTTGTCCTCGCACGGTCACGGCGGCTGGGCGTCGGGTGCGCCGACCTGTTGACGAGAAGCGACCGCTCAGGCCAGAGAACGAAGAGCGGCAACGACGTCGTCGGCGGGATCGCCCCAGTGGTCGAGGTTCACGGCCTCTGCGAGCGGGCGGCGACGGACCACACCGTGCCTGCCCCTGGGCCATCCGACCACGACATGCCCGGCCACCAGCCAGTCCTCGGGCACACCGACTGCGTCCCGCAGAAGTCGCTCGCCCCCATACGA
Source organism: Mycobacterium sp. TH-M103 (assembly GCF_057473785.1). Lineage (NCBI taxonomy): Bacteria > Bacillati > Actinomycetota > Actinomycetes > Mycobacteriales > Mycobacteriaceae > Mycobacterium > Mycobacterium sp. TH-M103. The sequence continues at coordinate 2,065 of NZ_JBYCLG010000373.1, read as the reverse complement.
CGCCCAGCCGGTCAGGCAAGCCCCCAGGCCCTGCGCACGGGCGGCCAGCAAAAAGTTCTGCATGGCGGGGAAGATCGATCCTCCCAGCAGCAGTTGCGACGTAGTCGCAAAATGCTGCTGGGCGAACAACACCGAGGTGAACTCACCTGCGCGATCATGCAATTCGTAGGTCGCACGATAGGTGCGGGCACGGCGGCTGTCATCGTCGGCGGCGGGACGGCTCATGCCGTACACGGGCTCGATCACCTCCAGCGCGTGGGCCGCGGCCTTGGCCACGACGGCGCGCTGCTCGGGGGATCGCAGCACGACGAAACGCCAGCGCTGCGCGTTGGCGCCGGAGGGCGCCCAGGTAGCTGCCTGTAAGCACCGTGCCAGCGTCGCGTCGTCGACCGGTTCGTCCGTGAATCGCCGGATCGTCCGAGCCGTCGACATCACCTCCCAGACGTCGTCGCTTGCTCCGGTCATGACCGCTCCCTTCCGGCACCAGCTTCTGGCTGCAACCTATCGTGATACCACCACAGCGGCGGCCGGGGCATTCCCGTTTCCCGGCAGGCTGATTCGGCGACAATGCGCAATCAGGTGGCAAACGCCGCGACGAAGGAGAACACCGGTGGATCGCGAAACTTACCGGCGGGGCCTCGAAATTCGCTCCGCAGTCCTGGGTGAGGCCTATGTCAACCAGGCGCTGGCCGACGCGGACGACTTCAGCCGGCCGTTGCAGGACCTCGTCACCGAATACTGCTCGGGCGCCGTCTGGGGCCGTGAGGCGCTGCCGCGGAAGACTCGCAGCATGCCAACGAACTGCGCACGCACGTCAAGGCCGCACTGACCAACGGCGTCACCCGCGAGGAGATCCGGGAGATCTTTCTGCAGGTCGCGCTCTACGCCGGCGTGCCGGTTGACAGCTTCCACATCGCCCGGGAAACGTTCGCCGAAGCGGGGCAGGACTAGGAGTTCGTCATTAACATCGGGCTCATCGGGTTGGGCCACACGGGGTTTCCCATGGCGCGTCGCCTCATCGACGCGCGCCACGACGTCGTCGCCTTCGACGCGCAAGACCCCGCGCTGGAGCGCGTCGCACTGGGAGCCCGGCCGGCCGCGTCGGCCCGGGAGGTCGCCGATCGCACCGCAACGGTCATGGTTTCGGGCCCGCGCAGCGAATTCGACACCGTGCGCGCGGTCCTCGAGACACTCGGCCGGCCGTTCTACCTCGGCGAGAAGCCGGGCTCGGCACAGACGATGAAGCTGGCCAACAACCTGCTCGCCGCCAACGTCCTGGCCGCGACGGCAGAATTCGTGGTGATGGGCGCCAAAGCCGGCCTGGACACGGCAGTGATGATCGACGTGCTCAACGCGGGCGCGGGCGCGACGAGCGCAAGCCGCGACAAGTTCCCACGAGCGATCCTCCCCCGTACCTTCGACTACGGGTTCGCCACCGGGCTGATGGTCAAAGACGTGCGACTGCACCTCGAGGAAGCCGAAGCGCTCGGCGTGCCGATGGACGTCGCCCGGGTGATCGGGCGCCTCTGGGAGGCCGCCGAGCACGACGAAGGAAGGACCCGACGCCGACTTCACCACCGTGATCAAACCGCTGGAGAAAGCGGCAGGCGTCACCGGCGGCCCGTACCACCCGCCAGCGCGGCAGCACCGGGCGGGGAAGCAACCGCACCAGAACCCGCGCCGCACGCTGAAGGCCGCGGAGAATGCTATTATCCATATAGAAGAACGACGCTCACCGATGTGACGGCAAAATCTATGGCTACCAGGCGCGATGATTAACCGAAACGCTTACCGGAAACGGATTGATCGACCCCCGACGAGAATGTTAGCTTCTCTATCATATGGGCGAGTCCGACTCGCTGTGGCTACCGAAGCCCGAGGATGGCTTTCGTGATCGAACACGCTGACGGGACCCGCACGCCGTTGATCGACGCCAGCGTGCACATCTTCTTCCCGTCCAACAAGGATTTGCGGGCCGTGCTGCGCGAGCCGTTCAAGAGCCGCGGTTTCCCCGACTACGAGATGGACTGGTACGGGGCGCCGGGCGGTGAGTACGCGCCGAACG
>NZ_JBYCLG010000372.1:0-5168 GCF_057473785.1 Mycobacterium sp. TH-M103 | reverse complement strand
CCGGAGTGATCCGGGCGATGGGAAGCGCTGGGAGCTCGGTGGTCACCGCGGGTGTCGTGTTTGCCATCACAATGCTGGCACTTCTATCCAGTGATGTCCTCAATGTCGGCCAGGCCGGCTCGACTATTTGCATCGGACTGCTGTTCGATATGTTGATCGTCCGGATATTCCTGGTCATGCCACTGGCGCGCCTTCTCGGCCGGTGGTTCTGGTGGCCCGAAAAGATTCCCCTTCGCCCCCGCGCCGGCATGACCCCGGCCGCCAAGTAGCCGGCTTGAGCGAACGCTCACCAGCCGAGGGGGAGGCAGGGTGTTCAACACCAACACCAACCTCAAACTCGAAGTTCTGCAAGGTCGTGGCAACTGGCGAGAGCAAGTGGGCCGGGATGTGTCAAGGTGGATGAGACTGTTCCGTACTCGTTCATACTCGGATTTGATGAGTGCTTCGGGGATTGATTGGTTGGTTGATCCAAGCGACGGTTCGGAAGTTTCGGTGGGGTGGGTCGGCGATGCCGGAACCGGGCGGGGTTGGCGCCATAGACGAAAATGGCGACGCTGGTCGTCATCGTGGTGGCAGTTGGCGGGGTCATCGTGATGCGGTGCAGCAGGCAGGGCTGTGCCCGGTGGGGCTTAGATTGTCACCCGCGTCTGGAAGCGCACTGCTGGGTTCCGCACGGCCCCGATAGCATGGCAGCGATCGTTACCGCACCCTAAGCTTGGAGAGCCGACCCGATGACCGCCCCCGCACACCAAACCCCGGTAGTCCCGATAAGGGTGCCCGCCGGGACCACCGCGGCCGCCGCCGTGCGGGACGCGGGGTTGCCCGGTCGCGGGGCGCCCGACGCGATCGTGGTGGTGCGCGACGCCGAGGGCAAGCTGCGGGACCTGAGCTGGGTGCCCGACGCCGACGCCGAGGTCACCCCGGTGGCAGCCGACACCGAGGAGGGGCGCAGCGTCCTGCGGCACTCGACCGCCCACGTGTTGGCCCAGGCCGTCCAGGACCTGTTCCCGCAGGCCAAACTGGGCGTCGGGCCGCCGATCACCGACGGCTTCTACTACGACTTCGCGGTGCCCGAGCCGTTCACCCCCGAGGACCTGGCGGCGCTGGAGAAGCGGATGCGCCAGATCATCAAGGACGGCCAGCTGTTCGACCGGCGGGTCTATGAATCCACCGACGCCGCGCGCGCCGAACTGGCCGGCGAACCCTTCAAACTCGAACTCGTCGACGACAAGTCCGGCGACCCCGAGGTCATGGAGGTCGGTGGCGACGAGCTCACCGCCTACGACAACCTCAATCCCCGTACACGGGAACGAGTCTGGGGTGACCTGTGCCGCGGACCACACATCCCGACCACCAGGCACATCCCGGCGTTCAAGCTGACCCGTAGCTCGGCCGCCTACTGGCGGGGCGACCAGAGAAACGCCAGCATGCAACGCATCTACGGCACCGCCTGGGAGTCCCAGGAGGCGCTCGACCGCCACCTCGAACTGATCGAGGAGGCCCAGCGCCGCGACCACCGCAAGCTGGGCGCCGAGCTGGACCTGTTCAGCTTCCCCGACGAGATCGGTTCCGGCCTGGCGGTTTTCCACCCGAAGGGCGGCATCGTGCGCCGCGAGCTGGAGGAGTACTCGCGGCGCAAGCACATCGAGGCCGGCTACGAGTTCGTCAACACCCCCCACATCACGAAGGCGCAGCTGTTCCACACCTCGGGGCACCTGGACTGGTACGCCGACGGCATGTACCCGCCGATGCACTTGGACGCCGAGTACAACGACGACGGGAGCGTGCGCAAGCCGGGCCAGGACTACTACCTCAAGCCGATGAACTGCCCGATGCACACGCTGATATTCGCCGCGCGCGGGCGTTCCTATCGCGAACTCCCTCTGCGGCTCTTCGAATTCGGCACCGTGTACCGCTACGAGAAGTCCGGCGTCGTGCACGGGCTGACCCGGGCGCGCGGGTTCACCATGGACGACTCGCACATCTTCTGCACCCGCGAGCAGCTGCACGACGAGCTGGCGTCGCTGCTGCGGTTCGTGCTCGAGTTGCTCGGCGACTACGGGCTGGAGGACTTCTACCTGGAGCTGTCCACCAAGGATTCCGAGAAGTTCGTCGGCTCCGACGAGATGTGGGAGCAGGCCACCGAGTCGCTGGCGCGGGTGGCGGCCGAGTCGGGCCTCGAGCTGGTGCCCGACCCCGGCGGTGCGGCGTTCTACGGACCGAAGATCTCGGTGCAGGCCCGCGACGCGCTGGGCCGCAGCTGGCAGATGTCCACCATCCAGGTGGACTTCAACTTTCCCGAGCGTTTCGAACTCGAGTACACCGCCCCCGACGGGACCCGCCGGCGTCCGGTGATGATCCACCGGGCGCTGTTCGGGTCGATCGAGCGGTTCTTCGGCATCCTCACCGAGCACTACGCCGGAGCGTTCCCGGCCTGGCTCGCGCCCGTCCAGGTGGTCGGGATCCCGGTGGCCGATGAGCACATCGCCTATCTGGAAGATGTTGCGGCGCAGCTGAAGTCGCGCGGGGTGCGCGTCGAGGTGGACGGTAGTGACGACCGGATGGCCAAGAAGATCGTCCATCACACCGCCCAGAAGGTGCCGTTCATGCTGCTCGCCGGGGACCGCGACGTGGAGGCCGGGGCGGTGAGCTTCCGCTTCGGCGACCGCAGCCAGATCAACGGCGTGGCGCGCGACAGCGCGGTCGATGCCATCCTGAGGTGGCTTGCTAATCGCGAGAATGCTTTCCCCACAGCGAAATTGGTGAAGGTGGCACCCGTTGAGTGACCCGGAGGATGACGTGGAACACGCCGACGAGGCCATCCTCGACACAGGTGTCGGCGAATGCGACCATCTGCAGCGGTTGTGGACGCCCTACCGGATGACCTACCTGGCCGAAGCGCCGCGCCAGCGCGACGACACCAAATCCGCGCAGCCGTTCACCGACATTCCCCGCCTCTCCGACGAGGAGGGCCTGGTGGTCGCGCGCGGCGAGCTGGTCTACGCCGTGCTCAACCTGTATCCCTACAACCCCGGGCATCTGATGGTGGTGCCGTATCGGCGGGTCTCCGAACTGGAGGACCTGACCGATCGCGAGAGCTCCGAGCTGATGGCGTTCACGCAGAAGGCGATTCGCGTCATCAAGAGCGTCTCGCAGCCGCACGGGTTCAACGTCGGTCTGAACCTGGGCACCTCGGCGGGCGGGTCGCTGGCCGAGCATCTGCACGTGCACGTCGTGCCCCGCTGGGGCGGCGACGCCAACTTCATCACCATCATCGGCGGCTCGAAGGTGATTCCGCAGCTGCTGCGCGACACGCGCCAGCTGCTGGCCGCGGAGTGGGGCAGACAGCCATGAGCCGTGAGGCATCAGCGGCGCACATGAGTCGCGGCGCGACGATGCAGATCGGAGCGATGAGGTGGGGGCACCTCCCGCTTGCGGGGGAGAGCGGCGCACATGAGTAAGGCGCCCTTCCTGTCGCGGGCGGCGTTCGCGCGGATCACGACTCCCGCCGCCCGGGCCATGTTGCGCCTCGGTTTCACGCCCGACGCCGTCACCATCCTGGGCGCCGTCGTGTCGGTGACGGCGGCGCTGACCCTGTTCCCGATGGGCAGGCTGTTCGTCGGCGCGGTGGTGATCTGGTTCTTCGTCATGTTCGACATGCTCGACGGGGCGATGGCCCGCCTGCGGGGCGGAGGCACCCGCTTCGGCGCGGTGCTGGACGCGACCTGCGACCGCGTCAGCGACGGCGCGGTGTTCGGCGGGCTGCTGTGGTGGGCGGCGTTCGGCCTGCACGACCGGCTCCTGGTGGCGGCCACGTTGATCTGCCTGGTCACCTCGCAGGTGATCTCCTACATCAAGGCCCGCGCCGAGGCCAGCGGGTTGCGCGGGGACGGTGGGCTCATCGAGCGCCCGGAGCGGCTGATCATCGTGCTGGCCGGCGCGGGCGTGTCGGACTTCCCGTTCGTCGCGTGGCCGCCCGCCCTTCCCGTCGCGATGTGGCTGCTGGCGGTGGCCAGCGTGCTCACCTGCGTCCAGCGGCTGCATACGGTGCGGACTTCTCCCGGTGCGACGGAGCACATGCCGTGATCCTGAATCCGGACCGCCTGACCGGCGCCGTCAGCGACTGGACGTATGCGACCGGTTGGCGCGCGGTGCGGGCGATGCCCGAATTCGCTGCCCGCGCCGTCTTCGACGCGGGGGCGCGCTACGCGGCCCGGCGCGGCGGCCCGGCGCAGTTGCGCAAGAACCTGGCCCGCGTCATCGGGGTGCGCCCGGCCGAGGTGCCCGACGCGCTGATGCGCGCGTCACTGGCCTCCTACGCGCGCTATTGGCGGGAGGCGTTCCGGCTGCCATCGATGGACCTGCGCGCGTTGGCCGGAGAACTCGACGCTGCATTCCGGGGCGCCGACAACCTGGACGCGGCGCTGACTGCGGGCCGCGGCGCGGTGTGCGCATTGCCGCACAGCGGGAACTGGGACATGGCCGGCGTGTGGTTCACGCAATCCCGTGACACCTTCACCACCGTCGCCGAACGCCTCGAACCCGAGTCGTTGTACCGGCGTTTCGTTCGCTATCGCGAGAGCCTCGGCTTCGAGGTGCTGCCGCTGTCCGGCGGCGAGCGGCCACCCTTCGAGGTGCTGTGCGACCGGCTGCGGGACAACCGGGTGGTCTGCCTGATGGCCGATCGCGACCTCACCCGCACCGGTGTCCACGTCGACTTCTTCGGCGAAGTCACCCGGATGCCGGCCGGACCGGCGAAGCTGGCGATCGCCACCGGGGCGGACCTGCTTCCGGTGCATTGCTGGTTCGACGGCGATGGTTGGGGCTTCTCTGTGCACCCGCCGCTGGATTGCACCGGTGGTGACGTCGGCGCGATCACCCAGGCGCTGGCCGATCAGTTCGCCACGAACATCGCCGCCCACCCCGAGGACTGGCACATGATGCAGCCGCTGTGGCTGGCCGACCTTTCGGAGGCCAGGCGGGCGCGTCTGAGGCAAGCCTGATGCGCATCGGGATGGTGTGCCCGTACTCGTTCGACGTGCCGGGCGGGGTGCAGTCGCACGTCCTGCAGCTGGCCGAGGTGATGCGCGCCCGCGGGCACGAGGTCAGCGTGCTCGCCCCGGCGTCCCCCGATGCGTCGCTGCCCGAGTACGTCGTGTCGGCCGGCA
>NZ_JBYCLG010000371.1:0-3882 GCF_057473785.1 Mycobacterium sp. TH-M103 | reverse complement strand
CTTCTCGATCCCGGTGTGCAGGTAGCCGATTCCGCACCTGACCTCGGTGACGGTCTCGCCCTCGATCTCCAGGATCAGCCGCAGCACCCCGTGGGTCGACGGGTGCTGGGGGCCCATGTTGACGACGATGCGCTCACCGGGGTCGGCCTTGCGGGCGGCGTCGACGACCTGCTCCCAGTCCTGGCCGCCGGCGACGACGAGGGTTTCGGTTTGACTCATCAGTTGTAGCCCCTCCGCTCGTCGGGCGGGGGTATCTGCGCGCCCTTGTATTCCACCGGGATTCCGCCCAGCGGGTAGTCCTTGCGCTGCGGGTGCCCCTGCCAGTCGTCGGGCATCTCGATCCTGGTCAGCGACGGATGCCCGTCGAAGATGATGCCGAAGAAGTCGTAGGTCTCGCGTTCGTGCCAGTCGTTGGTCGGGTAGATCGCGTACAGCGACGGGATGTGCGGATCACCTTCCGGCGCAGCAACTTCCAGCCGCACGCGGCGGCCATGGGTGATCGACTGCAGGTGATAGACCGCGTGCAGTTCCCGCCCGGCCTCGTGCGGGTAGTGCACGCCGCTGACGCCCAGGCACATCTCGAACCGCAGGTCCGGTTCGTCGCGTAGCCGCTGGGCGACCTGCGGCAGCGACTCCCGGCGCACGTGCAGCGTCAGTTCGTCGCGGTGGACCACGACCTTCTCGATCGCGGTGCCGAAATCGACACCGGCGCGCCCCAGCGCCTCGGCCAGGCCGTCGGCGACCGCGTCGAAGTAGCCGCCGTAGGGCCGGGAACTGCTGCCCGGCAACGTGACCTCACGCACGAGCCGGCCGTATCCGGACGTGTCGCCGGTGCCCGACACCCCGAACATGCCGCGCCGGACATCGATCACTTCCTCGTCGGCGCGGGCCACTGCTTCCTGCGGGTCCTGGTCCGGTGAGCTCATCGCAGCAGCCCGCGCATCTCGATGGTGGGCCGGGCCGCCAGCGCCGCCTCCTCGGCCTCGGCGATGGCGTGTTCCCGGTTCACGCCGAGCGGCATGTCCTGAATCTTCTCGTGCAGCTTGAGGATTGCGTGCAGGAGCATCTCCGGGCGCGGCGGGCAGCCGGGCAGGTAGATGTCCACCGGGACCACGTGGTCGACGCCCTGCACGATTGCGTAGTTGTTGAACATCCCGCCGGAGGACGCGCACACGCCCATCGACAGCACCCATTTCGGCTCGGCCATCTGGTCGTAGATCTGGCGCAGCACGGGTGCCATCTTCTGGCTGACCCGCCCGGCCACGATCATCAGGTCGGCCTGCCGCGGTGTCGCCGAGAACCGCTCCATGCCGAAGCGTGCGATGTCGAATCTGGGTCCGGCCGTCGCCATCATCTCGATTGCGCAGCAGGCCAACCCGAAGGTCGCCGGCCACAGCGAGTTCTTGCGCACATAGCCCGCGACCTTCTCGACGGTGGACAGCAGAATCCCACCGGGCAGCTGTTCTTCCAGGCCCACGTCTTACCTCAATCCCACGTCAGGCCCCCGCGGCGCCACACGTAGGCGTAGGCCACGAAAACCGTGAGCATGAACACGACCATTTCGACCAGCGCGAACGTCCCCAGCGCGTCGTAGCTGACCGCCCAGGGATACAGGAACACGATCTCGATGTCGAAGACGATGAACAGCATCGCGGTGAGGTAGTACTTCACCGGGAACCGCTGGCCGCCGGTCGTGTGGGCGGTGCTTTCGGTGGGTTCGATCCCGCACTCGTAGGCGGCCAGCTTCGAACGGTTGTATCGGGACGGACCGACCAGGCTCGCGATCACCACCGAGCCCACGGCGAAGGCGGCGGCAATGGCTCCCAGTACCAGGATGGGTATGTAGGCGTTCAACTCGCTCCAAGATCCGTCGTACGGGCCGCCGGGCGGCGACCGGGCGGTGGCCGGGCTGCTGTGACGGACAGTGTCTTTGTCCGGTCGCAGTGACCTACAACATAGCGTCGCGACGGCCGGGGCGCTTGCCCGGGGTGGGCTATCCGATCGGTTGCCGGGCCCGTGACCGGGATGGCCGCTCAACTTCGGTGGAACCGCAGATTGTCAGCCCGACCTGGGGCATGCGGTGCTTATGCTTTTGTGCCTCGCGGACCGTTGCCGCGGCCGCGACGGGCCGCGATCGGCCCGTCGAGATGGGCACCGAACTCGTCGCGCCGTCGCAGGTGGTTCAGGTGTCATCCGTCGCGAACGCGCTCGGGTGCACCACGACGACGTACATGGTGCCGACCACGACCCTTACCCCTCCTGATGCCACTGCAGCAGATCGGGGTCGCGGCGCCCATCGTCAGCGGCCTGAACAACGCGCTGACGCCCCTCGTCGACGCCGGCTAATCCCAATACGATCCGACCGGAGGCCCCTACCTCAGCCACGGCACCCTGATGTGGTGCGGGCGGGCGACCCGCTGCGCCCGGCTAGCGAGCGGGGGTTCGCAGCAGGCCCAGCACCGTACGGCCCAGCACAATCGGGTCGATGGGGTGCGGCACCGCAGCTTCGGCGCGAGACCATTTGGCCAGCCACGCGTCGTCGCGACGCCCGGTGAGCACGACGATCGGCGGGCACGTCTCGAGTTCGTCCTTGAGCTGCTTGGCGATTCCCATGCCGCCCGTCGGCGTCGCCTCCCCGTCCAGGATGGCCAGGTCGATGCCGCCCTCGTCCATCCGCTGGATGACCATGGGGCCGGTCGCCACCTCGATGTAGTTGAGCTCGGGCAGATCCGGGTGCAGGTGCCGGCCCAACGCCTGGATCACTTCCCGGCGCGTGTCGGCGTTGTCGCTGTAGACGAGGACGCGCAGGGCGACGGCGGAGTCGGTATTCGCGGCGGGCACGAGCAGATGGTACTGCGGCGGCGCCGCGCCTAACGGGGTACCCGCACGAAGACGGCGTCGGCCGCCGCCGTCGCGGTCGCCGCCATCATGCCGAACTTGTTCCAGCCCAAGCCGAACCGGGCCCGCTCGACCCGGGTGTGGCCCGCGATGCGGACCGCGCCGGGCCTTGTCGTCATCCCGGCGCGCACCCGATCGCCACACCGCGATGTCATCGCGCCAGAGCCGGTCCACCGTTGCCCTGTCGCCGCCCTCGATCGCGGCGAACAGGCGATCGGCTACGTCGATGATGGTTTCGGCGTCGGGCTCGGCATGGGCAGGCTCCTGGTCGCTGTCTATGCGGTGTCCGGGTCCGGCTCGTCGTATCCCGGGTGCGCGACCGCCAGCCGGCGGCGGACCAGGGTGCGCAGGCAGGCGATGACCTCCCCGGCGCGCCCGTCCAGGTCGCCGGCCCGGATCGCGGCCGCGAGCGCGTCTTCGTCGGCGTAGCCCAGGCGGGCCAGCGCCGCACCGCTTTCCGCCTCGCTCTCGTCGAGCAGTTCCCGCTCGACGATGCGCAACGCGTTGGCGGCCACCCGGGCGTGGAAGTTGACCCGTCCGGTCGTCGCCTCCCGGACCTCGGACTCGAGGAACTCGGCCACCGCGGCGACGAGTTCGGCCGCCAGCGGGCGGCCATAGGCGCCGATCACGAGCACACCTTCGACTCCGGGCTCTCGAGCAGGTCGAGCAGGTCCCACTCGGTCTCGCTGACGCGGCGGCCGATCGTCGCCAGCTCCACCGAGCGGGACTGCCCGCTCAGATGCCGTTCCGCCTGGTAGCGGCAGATGACCCCCCAGCGCAGCGTCGCCAGCACCAGCCACCAGTGGAACGCCACCCGGTCGACGGTAGTTGCGGCGGCTTCCTCGTAGGCCCGCAGGAAGCTCTCGATGCTGCCCAGGCCGCCCGCGGCCAGGCTGGCCGGGGCGCCGAACCGCCAGGCCCGGATGCAGAACCAGGCCAGGTCTTCGTAGGCCTGCCCGGCGTGCACCAGTTCCCAGTCGAGGA